>DATHUT010000270.1:0-2225 GCA_035462005.1 Gammaproteobacteria bacterium
TAGGTTATTGCCGGCCCGGCCCTGCCAACCGTTCCACGTTACGCATAGTCTCCAGGGTCTCGGATTGCAGCTTGCGGCTGATGATCCAGGGGCCGATCAGGGGCGGGATCCAGAAATCCGGTTCCACCTCGGCCAGCACCCGGATCCGGGTATATGCCCCTTCCGGCCAGATGTAGGCCCGCGCCACGCCATGACGAAAGTCGCTCAGGGCGGGCAACACCGATGCGGAAATATACCGCCCCGGCACTTCGGTTACATCCTGTACCTGGGTAACGGTCTTGCAGAAGAAATACACACAGGCCCGGGTCAGGGTACGCACCCGGTATCTGCCTGGGCCCTGTTGGCGCAGGATCTCGCTTTCCTTGATGGCGTTGTTGAGCTGGCCATAGTGGGAATAGTCGGTCAGCAGGCGCCAGACATGGCCCTTGCCGGCGTCCAGGCGCATATCGAGTTCGATGCGGTACAGGCCCCGGTCATGGTCCACCTGGGCCATCAGGATCTCGCCGGCCTGGCTGGCCTGGGCGCCAAGCGTCAGCCATAGCAGGAACAGCATACGCTGTGGCATCCGGGACCTCGCCCTGCCCATCATCCAGAAGTTTAAAAACATGGATTACTCGCTATGCTCGCCCTACGGGCCGCCCCTGCGGGCGTTCAACGCGCTGCGCGCTTTTGTCCGGCCTACGCCGGAATGACGAAAATAAAAATTCATCGGACACCCCCTAACGGAACAGACCCTTGGGCAATTTATCCTGCAATTGTTGCTTGAGCTTGTCTTCCACTTCCTGCTTCTGCTCCTCGACCTTCTCCTTCACCTCGGACTCGATGCGCTGCTTGAGCACCTCGTCGAGCTGTACCCGGTAACTGGGTTCGCTGTAAGTGCCACCGATATGCACAGGTATCGTCAGGCCACGCAGTTCATCGAGCGTCTTTCCACCCTGCCCCTCCGGGCTGGCCACGATGGCGGTCCGCACCAGATAGTCGATGGTCTCCTCTGCGAGGTGGGTGGTACCGGCGCCAGTCACCCGGAAAAAGGGGCTGTTGGCCGCCAGGTCCTCGTTGCGCACCAGGCCGTTGGTGACCGTGGCCGTGCCACGCACCTCCGTGAAACGGGTCTCCTCAGGACCCGTATCGGTCGGCGCCGGCTGCCCCTTGAGCATGGCGTTGGCCCGGTCCAGCAGTGCCACGAGGTCGAAGCCCTGCACCGCGCCATCGGTGAAGGCGAAGGCCAGGTTGCCGTTGAGGGTGGGGCGGATGGCCTCGGGGGTGGCGCCGCTGCCGCTCAGCTTGACCTGCACATCGGCCTGGCCAGTGAGCCGTTCCTCGCCCATGAGGTCGGCGAGCAGAGGCCCGGCATGCACGCCCGTGACCCGCTCGTCCATACTGATGCGCGGGGTGTCGCGGCGTACGTCGAAGGTCATGTCGCCCTGGTAGCTGCCCTCATAGAGCTTGGCCTGGGCCGGATGCACCCGCACCAGGCCGTCCTTGGCCTTGAGGGTGAAGAGCACATCGCGGCTACGCAGCTGGAAGGCCTTGAGGGTCTGGATGCGGAAACTGCCGGCAAGGTCCAGGGCGCGCAGGGTTTCCAGCGGCAGCTCGTTGGCGGCGGCCGCCGCCGCCGCGGTGGGCGGCACGGGCGCGGCCGGGGTATCGGGCGCCGGCGGCGGCAGGTAGCGGTCGGCATCGATCTGGTCGAGGGTCAGATCGAAACGGATGGCCGGCTTGGCGAAGTTGGCCAGGCTGAACTGCCCGGTGATGGCGCTGTCGTCGAACCGCAGGCGTATATCGCTCAGCTCCACCTGGCTCGGGGTGGCCGCCAGCTTGAGCTCGGCGTCGGCCTTGCCCAGCACCGCCGGGTCGGCGGTCTCCGGGGCCTCGATGTCCAGCTTGGCCATGACCTCGCGGGGCACGAATTCGCGCAGCTTGAGGCTGCCCGTGAAGCGGGGCACCTCGGCCTGCAGGTCCGTGCCCTGCAACTCGCCGTCGATGTGCAGTCCGAGTGCCGTCAGGTTGAAGGCCGGGACGGTCAGGGTCTGGCGCTCCAGGTCCAGCTCCAGGGTGTTGCTGGTCAGGGCGGCATCCAGGGCGCCGCCGGGCAACCCCTCGCCCTCCAGGTCCAGGCGCAAATCCAGGTCGCTCAGGGTGAACTGCTGCAGGGATTCGGCAATCAGCACTTCCCCGGCGAAGTTCACCTCGCCCGCCATGGCCGGTTCCGAGGCGCGCAGCCG
>DATHUT010000271.1:0-5058 GCA_035462005.1 Gammaproteobacteria bacterium
GGGACTCGCTATGAATACGTCCCTGTACGCTCGACGGCCGCGTCCATGCGGCCGACGGTCCCGGGGCAGCGTACCGGCCCGGGACCTGTCAGCAGTGGCAAGCTCGGGCGCACTGCAAGCGGGTTCAGCGGCCTCTTCCCCTCTGACGCCGACTGGGCCACACTCACCAGGAGGGACGAAACACGGAGACCACCCATGAACGATGAAAAACACCCCAGCCCCACCGAACGCCTGGTGGATGCCTATGACCGCATGATGGAACGGGTCAGCGCCAGCCTCGAGGAGGCCGAGGAAAAGGCCCGTCCCACCCTGCAGAAGCACCTGGACCGGGCCGTGGACAAGACCGTCGAGCTGGAGGAACTGACCCGCGAGGAGGCGGAAAAGGTCGCCGCCTGGCTGCGCCGCGACCTGCACGACGCCGGGCACCACCTGGCGGAAACCGGCGACGAGCTGGGAAACTGGCTGAAATTCGACATCGAACTCATGGAACAGCGCCTGTACGAGTTCCTGGCCCGTGCCGCCGACAAGACCAAGCTGGAGCTACTGGAACTTCAGGAAACCCTGGAAGCGGATCCTCCTCACCACAGTGGCGAGATCACCGGTCCCGGCACCCTGTACTGTTCCGGTTGCGGCCAGGCGATGCACTTCCACCGGACCGGTCATATCCCACCCTGCCCCAAGTGCCATGGCAGCAATTTCCGGCGCGCGCCAGTGAAGCGCTGAGGCCATTCAGTTGCGCCAGTAGGCTGGCAAAAAGAGGATCAGCAGGGTGAAAACCTCCAGGCGACCGATCAGCATCCCCAGGATACCCAACCACTTGACCGTGGAACTGACGCTGGCAAAGTTGCCGGCCACCTCGCCCAAACCGGGCCCGAGGAGATTAATCGTGGCCACGACGGCACCAAAAGCCGATTCCAGATCCAGGCCCGCGGCCATCATCGCCACCGTCAACAACAGACTGGCAACGATGTAGAGAACATAAAATCCCCACACGGAGAACAGCACCTCCTCCGAGACAGGCCGATTGCCAAGCTTGATGACGGAAACGGCGCGCGGGTGCGCCAATTGATACAACTGGCGCAGACCGAGCTTGGCCAGCAGCACGACGCGTATGACCTTGATCCCTCCTGCGGTCGAGCCCGCGCAGCCTCCCGTAAAGGACAGCATCACCAGGACCAGAGGTATATGCAGGGGCCATTCCGCGAAAGTGGCCGTGCCAAAGCCCGTACTGGTAAGGATCGATGCCACCTGGAAAGCGGCATAACGCAGCGATTCCCACCCGCCACTGTAATGGCCGGCCCAGTACAGGCTTGCGGCAATGAACAGCGTCGACAGGAAAAAGATCACGCCATATGAGCGTGTTTCTGAATCCGTGAGATACAAGCCAAGCCTCTTCCGGCGCCAGGCAAAGAAATGGATGGAAAAATTAACTCCACCGGCCAGCATGAATACAATGGCAATGGTTTCGATGAGCGGGCTGTTGTAATAGCCGATGCTGGCGTCATGCGTGGAAAAGCCACCGGTGGCTACCGTACTGAAAGCATGACCGACCGCGTCGAACCAGTGCATGCCGGCGGCCCAGTAGGCCAATACGCACATGAATGTCAGGGCGGCATAGATGATCCACAAGGCGCGCGCCGTTTCGGTGATCCTGGGGGTAAGTTTCTCATCCTTGGTCACTCCCGAGGTTTCGGCACGGTAAAGGGACATGCCACCAACACCCAGGAGCGGCAATATGGCTACGGCGAGCACGATGACACCCATCCCGCCCAGCCATTGGATCTGCTGGCGATGATATAGCACCGAGGGAGGTAATTGGTCCAGGCCGACAATAACGGTGGCCCCGGTCGTGGTAAAACCGGAAATGGACTCGAAGACGGCATCCGTCAGGCCGAGATGGAGACCGAATATGAACGGCAGGGCACCTACGACGCCCAGCAAGAACCAGAACAGGGCAACCACCAGAAAACCATCGCGAACCTTCAGCTCGCTTCGTTCCCGGGCATTCGGAAGCCACAAGGCGAACCCCAGGGCCGCGCTGAAGAGCAAGGAAGCCAGAAAGATGCTCCACTGCCCATCATCGTAGAGCAGTGAAATACCAATGGAGGGCGCAAAACCCAGGCTGTAGAGCGCCAGCAAAATCCCGAACAGGCGTGTTATTGCACGCCAATGCATGTGCTATTGGCCGTACAGAGAACCCCGGGGGTACCCAAGACAAATGCCCCAACTATCATCGCCGTTCATGGAAAACGGAGCTGCCAAGCTGACGCGCCCGTTTCCAGCGTAACCCCCTGTATGAAAAATCTGATTCCCAACCCTGAGAAATCGCCCGAACCATAGCGCAAGCCCCCTGATATCGCAATCCCGGTTCGGCAGCAGCGTCAGCGCACGGCGAACTGTCGCACCAGGGTTTCCATGCCCTGCACCTGACGGGACAGCTCCTCGCTGGCCTGGTGGGTCTCGGCGGAAGCCCCGGCGGTCTGTTCCGCCACCTGGCTGACGTTCACCACGTTGCGGTTGATTTCCTCGGCGACGGCACTCTGCTCCTCGGCGGCGGTGGCGATCTGCACACTCATGTCCGAGATGCGACTCATGGCATCCGTGATGGACTGTAGTGAACCGCGCGCCGTGTTGACCTCGGTGACGCTTTCCTGGGCGCTTTTCTCACCCTGTTCCATCGCCCGCGCCGCGCCACCCGCACCCGCCTGCAAGTGCTCGATGACACGCTGGATCTCCTCGGTGGATTCCTGGGTACGGGTGGCCAGGGTACGCACCTCGTCGGCCACCACGGCAAAGCCACGTCCCGACTCCCCGGCGCGGGCTGCTTCGATGGCGGCATTGAGGGCCAGCAGGTTGGTCTGCTCGGCCACGGAGCGGATCACGTCCACCACTTTGCCGATGGCGGTACTGTCGGCCTCGAGCTGGCGCACCACGCCTGCCGCCTGTTGTACCTCGCCGGCCAGGCTGCGGATCCGATTCGCCACCTGGTCGACGCTGGTGCTGAGATGATCAGCCTCCTCGTCGGCCTCACGCACGGCATCGGCGGTGCTGGCGGCATTGCGGGCGATCTCCTGCACCGTGGCGGACATCTCGTGCATGGCGCTGGCCACCTGGTCGATCTCCGATTGTTGCTCGCGCACCCCGGCATCGGTACGTTCGACGATATCGCGGGTATTGTCCGCCACACCGCCCAGGTTCGTGGCGGCATCCCCGATGCGGGTCAGCATGGTATGCATGCGCGCCTGCTGGGCATGGAGCGCCACCTGCAATTGTCCCAGTTCATCGTGACGTCCTGTATAGACCTGCAGGGCGAGATCATTGTGGAAGAGTTCACGGGCCAAGGCGGCAGCCTTTTTCCAGGGGCGTGCCGTGAGCCGGGACACCAGCACGCCACCGGCAAGCCCCGTCGCCAGCATGACTGCCAAGGCCGCGTCCGCTTCCATGCCGGCCACCAGCCCGACCCCCAGCATCAGCAGCAGGGTCAGGACATGCCCTGCCACCAGCTTGCCGGTCAGCTTGAATCCGAACAGATTCCGGGCACGTCTCCAGAGCGGCACGCCCTGGTTGATGTCCCGATAGAAACGCTCCGCCCGTGCGATCAACTGGCGGTCCGCCTTGACCCGTACCGACTGGTAGCCGGTCACTTCGTTCCCTTCCTTGATGGGCGTGACATAGGCATCCACCCAGTAATGATCGCCGTTCTTGCAGCGGTTGTTCACCACCCCCATCCAGGCCTTGCCCTGCTTGATGGTATCCCAGAGATCCTGGAAGGCCGCCGGCGGCATGTCCGGGTGACGGATGATATTGTGGTTCTGGCCCAGCAGTTCCTCCTCGCTGAAGCCGCTGATACGAATGAAGTCCTCGTTGATGTACCGGATGATTCCTTTCCGGTCCGTGGTGGAAATGATCTGCATGGTGGCATCCAGGACCTGCTCCTGGCCGCTCAGGGGGAAGTTCTTTTTCACACGCAACTCCTAAGTACCACAAGTACGACAAGCGGGCGGGGGCACCCGGTTCACAAAGACCAAGGGACAATCCAAGGGGTCGCCTGACAGGGCCTGACGGACCTGACAAGAAACTGATAATTGTCAAGATTGGTATTGGATGTATCGGTGGTGCCCGGGGTTTCTTTACTGTTACCGGACCGGACGGGGAGTGCTAGCGTGACAGGTTAAGGATGACGCTGTGGGCCGTCACCGGCTCGATGGGCAGGACGATGAAATCGTGGTCGTTGGCCACGTGGCAGGCCATGCACTGATCATGCATGTTCTTGAAGGCGCCCTGGAAGGCTTTCCAGTCCTGGTCCTTGAAGGCGGTCTCGAAACCTTCCAGTCCCTGGTCGAGGAAGACCTGGGTAGTGGCGGCCCGCTTGGGTACCGCGACCTGCAGGGTTTCCAGCATGGCCTCGATCTCCTCCAACTGGTATTCGGCGAAGGACCACTTGCCCAGCTTGGCGGCCCAGTAGAGGTCCTGGTAGCGGTGCCCGACCTGGAACATGATGTCGGAGGTACTCGGAGTGATCCTGTTCAGCCGCTCCACCCTGTCCTCGAGGCTGGCTTCCTCGCTCGCACCTGCCGCTGCGGCGAATACCAGCGCCAGTGCCAACAGACTTCCCTGTATTCCTCTCGACATAATGTGCTCCCGGTAACTTCACATTTAGATTCAGTCTAGTTCGTTGCCAGTCCAGGGTCAAAGGTTCCCGCGCCCCTGCCCTTGCGCCCCACCAGGCCAATGCCGAGAATGTCCCTCCATGCCCCTTATCGGTAACAGGCCCCGGCCCCGGCCGCGCCCCATGTCATGACCCCCTGGATGATCATCAGCTTCGCCGGCGGCATCGGCCTGTTCCTGCTGGGCATGAAGCTCATGACCGACGGCCTCAAGGTGGCGGCGGGCGATGCCCTGCGCGACATCCTGGCCGGCTGGACCGCCACTCCCCTGCGCGGCCTGTCCTCCGGCATCCTGATCACCGCCATGGTGCAGTCCTCGAGCGCGGTGATCTTCGCCACCATCGGCTTCGTCAATGCCGGCCTGCTCACCCTGATCCAGGCGGTGGGCGTC
>DATHUT010000272.1:0-1991 GCA_035462005.1 Gammaproteobacteria bacterium
CGGCGGGTGGGAATGGAAAAACCCGCCAGGGCCCCATAGGCGAAGGCCCCGGCCAGACCCGCCCAGGCCGCCACCAGTGGTGCCGGGCAGTGGGCACTGCCCCCGGCCGCGGCCCACAGGCGCCGCGTGAGCCAGAACAGCAGGCCGCTGACCAGGCCCACGTGCAGTCCGGAGATGGCCATCAGGTGGCTGGTGCCGGTACGCCGCAGGACACGCCAGTGCTCGTCATCGAGACCATCGCGCACGCCGATGGTAAGGGCCTCCAGCAGGGGGCCGGTGCGGGTACGGATGGTCTGTGATGCAAAGGTCTGCTGGATGTGTCGCCGCAAGCGATCGATCTGTCGGCCTTCGGCCCGGACGACCCGCTGATTGGCAGGGTCTTCGCGCACATAGCCGGTGGCACGAATGCCTTGCCGGAACAGCCAGCGTTCGTAGTCGAAGCCACCCGGGTTGGCAAACCCCCGGGGTTGCTTGAGCCGGACCTTCAGGCGCCAGGTCTCGCCGGGTTCGGGACGGGCCCGCGGCCGGTACCAGTTCAACTGGACGGTTAAATCGAAGGGTCGCCACGTCCCCTCCTCCGCGACGGCAGCGATGCGCAGGGGAATGCGCAGGCCGCTGGCGCCACGGTCCTGTACCAGGCCTTCGATCCGTCCTTCCACCTGCAGGTCCCCGCCTTCCCATTCCGCCGGCAGGCTGCTGGCCAGTAGCCAGGCGGCATACCACCAGGCCCACAGCAGGCCCGCCAGCAAGGCGGCCGGAACGGGACGGCGCTGTCGGGACAGGATGAAGATAAGCGGCAACAGGGGCAGGCCCCAGCCCGCTGCCGGTAGGACTGGCGCAAGCTGGACCAGCAGGATGCCGGCTAGAAAAGCGAGGCTGACCACAACCATGTTCTTCCCTGAACGGTTTCGTGGATAATGAGGCTATCTGGAAAATCGGCTTCCGGCCGTTACCGGGCCATGGGCAGTCCTGTGCCCGTACCACAACAGCGTAGCAGCATGCCAAAAAAATTCCTCAAGCGCCTCCTGCCCGATACGGACAGCATGCGGCGCCACAAGCACTTGCGCCACTTCGGTGAACTGCTGCGCAACCACAGCCTGTGGCATCTCAATCGCCGGTCCGTATCGGGGGGCGTGGCCGTGGGCCTGTTCGTGGCCATGCTGCCCCTGCCCTTCCAGATGCTCATTGCCGCGGGAATCGCCATCCTCGGCTGCGTCAATCTGCCCATCGCGGTGGCCATGGTGTGGGTCACCAATCCCCTGACCATGGGCCCCATCTACTACTTCAACTACCGGGTGGGGGCCTTGCTGCTCGGCAAGCAGCCCACTGAGGAGCATTTCCGGGCCACGGTAACGGACCTGATCGGTTCGATGCTGCATATCTGGAAACCGCTGTTGCTGGGCGGGGTGGTGGTGGGACTGCTGTTGGCCGTGCTGGGCTGGATACTGGTGCGCATGGTATGGCGCTGGCACGTGGTCAGTCGGCGCTGGCCGAAGCAATGATGCAGAGGCAAATCGGGTGCGGGTACCCGGCAGTACCCCTGTTCAGCTGCTCAAACGCCCATCATCGAGGGTCAATACCCGATCCATGCTCTGCGCCAGGGCCGGATCGTGGGTCACCACCACGAAGCTGGTGCCCAGGGTGCGGTTGAGTTCCAGCATCAGTTCGTAGACCTGCTCGGCATTGCGTCGGTCCAGGTTGCCGGTGGGTTCGTCCGCCAGTACACAGCCGGGGTGTGTGACCAGGGCACGGGCCACGGCGGCGCGCTGGCGCTCGCCTCCCGACAGTTCGCCCGGCTTGTGCGCCAGGCGTTCCAGCAGGCCCACGCGCTGGAGCAGGTCGCTGGCCTGGCGTTTTGCCTCGAGCGGACGCAGGCCACGGATGAGCAGTGGCAAGGCCACGTTCTCCAGGGCCGTGAATTCCGGCAACAGGTGATGGAACTGGTACACGAAGCCCAGGTGTTGGTTGCGCACCCTGCCGCGGCGCGCATC
>DATHUT010000273.1:0-7700 GCA_035462005.1 Gammaproteobacteria bacterium
TGGTGGCGGCGCATCAGGGCCACGTCCTCCGGGGTGTGGATCCCGCTCTCGGTCACCACCAGCCGGTCGGCGGGGATACGCTCCAGCAGATCCAGGGTCGTTTCCAGGCGCGTCTCGAAGGTACGCAGGTTGCGGTTGTTGATGCCGATGAGCGGCGCCGGCAGGCGCAGGGCGCGTTCCAGCTCCTCCCCGTCATGCACCTCCACCAGCACGTCCATACCCAGCTCATGGGCAAGGTCCAGCAAGCGGGCCAGCTGCGCGTCGTCCAGGGCGGAAACGATCAGCAGGATACAGTCGGCCCCCAGTGCGCGTGCCTCCACCACCTGGTAGGGATCGAGGGTGAAGTCCTTGCGCAGCACCGGCAGCGCGCAGGCGGCACGCGCCTGTTGCAGGTAGGCATCGGCGCCCTGGAAGAAGTCCAGGTCGGTCAGCACCGACAGGCAGGCTGCACCACCGCGTTCGTAGCTGCGCGCGATGGCGGGAGGGTCGAAGTCGGCGCGCAGCAGGCCCTTGCTCGGCGAGGCCTTCTTGACCTCGGCGATGACTGCTGCCCGGCCGGCCGCGATCCGCGTGCGCAGCGCCGCGACAAAACCGCGCGGGGCATCGGCCTGGGCGGCCTGTTCCCGCAATGCGTCAATGGAGACATGCCGGCTGCGTTCGGCAACCTCTTCCTGCTTGCGGGCGAGGATCTTCTGCAGGATGTCGGAGGGATTGCTCATAACCGTAACACTCAATGCTTCAGGTGATCCCCTACGGGGGAGAGGAGACGTTCTGTACGCGATATCAGGCGGAATTTTCCTGCGTCATCCCCGTGGTCAACTGCACCAGGGCATCCAGCTTCTGCCGCGCCGCGCCATTGTCCATGACCTCCAGCGCCTTGCGCACGCCTGCCTCCAGACTGTCGGCAAGGCCGGCCACGTAGATGGCGGCGCCGGCGTTGAGGGCGACGATGTCGCGCGCCGGTCCGGGCTCGCCGGCAAATACCGCCTGGATCATCGCCAGGCTCTGCTCGGCGTTCTGCACCATCAGCCCGGCCACATCGGTACGCTGCATCCCGAACTGCTCGGGGCTGATCTGGTAGTCCTGCACCTGGCCATCTTTCAATTCCGCCACCAGGGTCGGGGACCCGATACTGATTTCATCCAGGCCATCCTCGGCATGCACCACCAGCACGTGGCGGCTGCCGAGCTGTTTCAGCACCTCGGCCAGCGGTCGCACCCAGTCGGCGCCGAACACGCCCAGCACCTGGTTGGGCGCACCGGCGGGATTGGTGAGGGGACCGAGCAGGTTGAACAGGGTGCGCACGCCCATCTCACGGCGCGGTCCGATGGCGTGGCGCATGGCGCTATGGTGTTTGGGGGCGAACAGGAAGCCCACCCCCAACTCGTCCACGCAGCGCGCCACCTGCTCCGGCGTCAGCTCCAGGTTGACGCCGGCGGCCTCCAGCACGTCGGCACTGCCGCAGCTGCTGGAGACGGAACGGTTGCCGTGCTTGGCCACCCGTCCGCCGGCGGCGGCGGTGACGAAGGCACTGGCGGTAGAGATATTGAAGGTATGGGCGCCGTCGCCGCCGGTGCCGCAGGTATCCACCACATGCTCGCCGCCGACCGTCACACCGCTGGCCAGCTCGCGCATCACACGCGCCGCCGCCGCAATCTCGTCCACCGTCTCGCCTTTCATGCGCAAACCGATGAGAAAGCCGCCGATCTGCGCCGGCGTGGCGTTGCCGGTCATGATGGCGCGCATGACCTCGGTCATCTGCTCACCGCTGAGGTCACGCCGCTCGGTCACGGTGCGGATGGCTGCCTGCATGTCCATGTTCAAGTCCCTCTCGTTTTCGACATATTGTAGGAACGGCCTTTGGCCGCGAACCGGCCGGCGCAACCCGGTTCGCGGCCAAAGGCCGCTCCTACAAATGGATCAAGCCCAAAAAACCGGCCTGGAACCCAAGTCAGGCCCGTAAAAAATTGCGCAGCATGTCATGCCCGTGCTGGGTCAGGATGGATTCAGGGTGAAACTGCACCCCCTCTACCGCCAGCTCCTTGTGACGCACACCCATGATTTCGTCCAGGCCGCCATCGGCATTTTCGGTCCATGCAGTGACCTCCAGGCAGTCGGGCAGACTGGCCTGCTCGATCACCAGGGAATGGTAGCGCGTCGCCTCCAGGGGATCCGGCAGGCCATGAAACACCCCGATGTCCTTGTGGCGGATCAGAGAGGTCTTGCCGTGCATGATGGCGCCGGCATGAACGATTTTTCCACCGAAGGCCTGGCCGATGCTCTGGTGGCCGAGGCATACGCCGAGGATCGGGATCCGGCCCGCGTAGGTCTTGATAGCCTCCACCGACACCCCGGCCTCATTGGGCGTGCAGGGGCCGGGTGAAATCACCAGGTGTTCCGGGTTCAGGCGGCCGATCTCCTCGACACTGATCTGGTCGTTGCGGAACACCTGCACCTCTGCACCCAGCTCGCCGAAGTACTGCACCAGGTTGTAGGTGAAGGAATCGTAGTTGTCGATCATCAGGAGCATCGTTTGACTCCGAGCTGCTGAACGCAGAGAACGCAGAGTTTTGGAGTAAAGGAGAAAATCATAAATTATTCACAACCCGGTGAATGCCATCCTTCAGCAACACCACATTAAAATTGATCAATAGCCCCACTTCCCGTTGCAGCAATCTCAGATAGGTCAATAATTGCGCCTTATGCAAAGGGACCACTTGCTCCACGGCTTTCAGCTCAACAACCAGCCGGTTCTCCACCAGAAGATCTACTCGATAGGCATCCCCAACAGGAAGACCCTTGTAGTCGAGTGACACAGGAACCTGGCGTTCGCACAGCAACCCGGCAAGGTTCATTTCATGCTCCAGGCAATCCTGATAGGCCGATTCCAGCAGCCCCGGACCCAGCACCTTGTGAACCTCAATCGCCGAACCAATAACCCTACGCGTAAGCGCCTGATCCATCATCCTCGCACTCCTTTGCGATTCCTACTGTAACAATAAAAAACTCCGTGTTCTCCTTGACTCTGCGTCCTCCGTGTTCCGCAACTCCCAAGCCTATCGATGCACCGCATCCAGCCCGGCTTCCGCGCGGGCCACGGCGCGGAAGATGGCGCGCCCCTTGTTCATGGTCTCGTCCCATTCGTTGCGCGGCACGGAGTCGTGGACGATACCGGCGCCAGCCTGGATGTGCAGGGTGCCGTCCTTGATGACGGCGGTGCGGATGGCGATGGCGGTATCCATGTTGCCGTTCCAGGCCAGGTAGCCCACGGCGCCGGCATAGACGCCGCGCTTGACCGGTTCCAGCTCGTCGATGATCTCCATGGCGCGGATCTTGGGCGCGCCACTCACGGTGCCGGCGGGAAAGGTGGCGCGCAGCACGTCCATGGCTGACAGTTCTGGACGCAGCCGGCCCTGTACGTTGGAGACGATGTGCATCACGTGGGAATAGCGCTCGATCTCCATCTTTTCGGTCAGCTCCACTGAACCGGTCTCGGCGATGCGGCCCACGTCGTTGCGGCCCAGGTCGATGAGCATGAGGTGTTCCGCCAGTTCCTTGGGATCGGCCAGCAGCTCCTGCTCCAGGGCATGGTCCTCTTCCTCGCTGCGGCCGCGCGGCCGGGTGCCGGCAATGGGCCGCACCGTCACCACACCGTCCTCGGCGCGGGTGAGGATCTCCGGCGAGGAACCGACGATGTGGAAATCATCGAGGTCCAGAAAATACATGTAAGGTGAGGGATTGAGGCTGCGCAGGGACCGGTACAGGTCCAGGGGCCGGGCGGCGAAGGGGATGGACAGCCGTTGCGACAGCACCACCTGCATGACATCGCCCTCGACGATGTAGTCCTTGCAGCGCAGCACCGCCTGCTCGAAGCCCTCCCGGGTGAAGCCGGAGACGAAATCCTCCTCGCGCACCCGCACCGGCGTGCCGCTCACCTGTGCGGGCAGCTCGCGGCGCAGGCGCGCCACCAGCTCGTCGAGGCGCGCCTCGGCCTTGGCATGGGCATCGGCTCGGGCGGGATCCGCCTGCACCACCACGTGCAGGGTGCCGCTGAGGTTGTCGAACACCACCACCTCGTCGGACACCATGAGCAGGATGTCCGGGGTGCCCAGCGGATCGGGCTTGTCGCAACGGGCCAGCCTGGGCTCCACGTAGCGCACGGTGTCGTAGCCGAAGTAGCCCACCAGGCCGCCTGTGAAGCGCGGCAGGCCATCCCGCTCCGCCACCCGGAAGCCCTGCTGGAAGGCTTCGATATGGGCCAGCGGGTCCTCCACCTCGCACTCTTCCACCACCTGGCCGTCGGTGGTCAGGGTGACGCGATGGCCGCTCACCTTGAGCAGGGTGCGGCAGGGTAGGCCGATGATGGAGTAGCGACCCCACTTCTCGCCGCCCTGCACTGACTCGAACAGATAGCTGTACGGGCCGCTGGCCAACTTGAGGTAGGCACTCAAGGGGGTGTCGAGGTCCGCGAGGACCGTGCGGCTCAGGGGGATGCGGTTGTAGCCCTGGTCCGCGAGTTGCTGGAATTGTCTGGCGTCCATGAAGGCACCCTGGAAATCATCAGGAAACGAATGCGAAAAAACCCGGTATCAGCGCATCAGCCGCGCCATCGGGCATTCTCGATCCGGGATTCATGGACGTTGTGCATTGTTCAGGCCGCTTGTTCTTGTAACAGGTTGCGGATTTCCACCATGGAGTCGATCACCGCGTCGGGGTGGAAATCGCGTATATCGGCCCCGTGGTTGTAGCCATAGCTCATGCAGACGATCTGGAAACCGGCGGCGCGCGCCGCCTTCACGTCACTGACCGAATCGCCGATCATCAGCGCCTGCTCCGGCTCGACGCCGAAAAAGCGTGCCGCATGCAGCAGCGGCGCCGGGTCCGGCTTCTTCTGCGGCAGGGTATCACCGCTGATGATGATTTCAAAATGGTCGTGCACGCCCAGGTCCTTGAGCAGCGGCAGGGTGAACTGGGCCGCCTTGTTGGTGACGCAGCCCAGCCGGTAGCCCTGGGCCTTCAGCCAGGCCACGCCTTCCGCCACCCCCGGGTAGAGGGTGCTGCGCTTGGAGGTGTTGTCGGCATAGAGTTCCAGAAAGATGGGATAGGCGCGCTGGAACAGGGCCTCGTCGGGCTCGCCTTCCAGCTGGCCGACCAGGGCGCGGCGCACCAGCCTCTCCACGCCGTTGCCGACCCAGTTGCGCACCCTGGCCTCGCCGTGCACCGGCATGCCCAGCGCCTTCATCATTTCATCGACGCAATAGGCCAGGTCCGGCACGCTGTCCACCAGGGTGCCGTCCACGTCGATGAGGACCATTTCGGGTTTCTTCAGCATTGCTTGTTCCTTATTCAAGCGCGGAGCCGCGTAACACAGAGAACGCAGAGACACAGAGGGCGCGGAGGATAATCATTAAAAACTCTGCGTTCTCTGTGTCTCTGCGTTCTCCGCGTTTCGCGGCGCCGTACCGAAAAAAGTACCTCCTTCAGCCCGCCTTCGCCAGTTCCGCGCGCATCTCCTTGATGATGCTGTCGTAGCGGTTGGGATCGGAGTCCTTGCCCTTGCCGAAGATGCCGGAGCCGGATACGAAGGTGTCGGCGCCCGCGGCGGCGATCTCGGCGATGTTGTCGGCCTTCACGCCACCGTCGATCTCCAGGCGGATGTCGCGGCCGGAGGCGTCGATGAGTTTGCGCACTTCCCGCAGCTTGTCCAGGGCGGAGGGGATGAAGCTCTGGCCGCCGAAGCCGGGGTTCACGGACATCAGCAGGATCATGTCCACCTTATCCATAACGTACTGAAGCACGTCGAGAGGGGTGGCCGGGTTGAACACCAGGCCCGCCTTGCAACCCTCGCCCTTGATCAGCTGCAGGGTGCGGTCGACGTGTTCGGAGGCCTCCGGGTGGAAGGTGATGTAGCTGGCACCGGCGGCGGCGAAATCGGGAATGATGCGGTCCACGGGCTTGACCATGAGATGCACGTCGATGGGCGCGGTAACGCCATGCTTGCGCAGGGCCTCGCATACCAGCGGGCCGATGGTCAGGTTCGGCACATAGTGGTTGTCCATGACATCGAAATGCACGATGTCCGCGCCGGCCTTGAGGACCCGGTCCACTTCCTCGCCCAGGCGGGCAAAATCCGCCGACAGAATGGAGGGCGCAATTGCATAATCCGCCATGATCTCAACCTCTTGTATATCGTTACGAATCAACGACCCGTGCGGTCGCCGGCCGAAAAAAGGCCAGCGGTGCGCAGGGACGCTCCGGGGTAAATCGAGCCAAAACAGGCAACAAGGGGCGAACTTTACCCCAAGCGCCGCTGATTTTCAGCCCTGCGGCCTTCAGGGTCACCGCCCAAAGCCCCTCGTGAACGGAGAGATGACGACAGGTGGTTGATAATAATGCAGAAGAACTGATTTTTCCGCGCCATCCACGATAATTACCGGAAGGTAATTATTAGGGAAGCCCTTATTTATCCACCATGCCCGCCTGCGCGGACAGGGCAGTACCGGGTATCCCGTCATTCGCGGTGATGATGTGACTCGTATCGTAGCGATAAGTAACGATTGCACGGGGGGTGATCCCGTGTATTTCGGTGGATTCCATGGCCAAATACATTCTCCGGCTTTGACAGGAGCGTCCCGGCGCTGGAAACTGCCGGCCAAACCAAAAAACCCGACCACCGGAGCCCCCATGTCCCTGCTGATGCCCTTGATGATCACCCTGCACACCCTGTCCGCCGTGGTCTGGGTGGGCGGCATGTTCTTCGCCTACATGGCCCTGCGGCCCGCCGCTGCCAGAGTGCTGGAAGCCCCGGAGCGGCTCACCCTCTGGGCCCACACCTTCAGTCGCTTCTTCCCCTGGGTCTGGATCTCCGTGGTGCTGTTGCTGCTCACGGGCTACGGCATGTTGTTCCTGGTGTTCGGCGGCTTCGGCGCCGCGCGCCTGCACATCCACATCATGCAGGCCCTTGGCATCGTCATGGTGCTGATCTATCTGCACCTGTTCTTTGCCCCCTTCAAGCGGCTGAAGAACTACGTGATCACCCAGGAATGGGCCCTGGCGGGCGCACAGCTGAACCAGATTCGTGTCATGGTGGGGATCAACCTGGTCATCGGGCTGGTAGTGGTGGCGGTGGCGACGGGCGGGCGGTACCTCTAGTACCGATTTTCCGGAATCACTCCGCCGGCCGGTTGTCCGCGCGCATACCCGTCTCTTCCACCAGCCGTGCCAGGACCGGCTTGCTGGCCTCGCCGAAATAGAGTGAACGGTGCGGGAAGGGAATCTCCACACCCTCGCGATCGAAGGCCTGCTTGACGCGGCGCAGGAACTGACGCCCCACCTCCCACTGCTTGATGGGCAAGGTACGCAACCGGCCCTTGATCATCACCGCCGAGTCGGCAAAGCGGTCCACGCCGAACACCTCCACGTCATCCACCATGAGTGGGCCGAAGTGCTCGTCGGCGCGCAGTTCCGTACCCACCTGCTTGAGGATCTCCACCACCCGGTCGGTATCCTCCTTGTAGGCCACCCCGATATCGAACACATAAGCGGACCACTGCTTGGTAAGATTGGCGAGGGTGGTGATCGTGCCATTGGGGAAGATGTGCACAACCCCTGACAGGTCGCGCAGCACCAGGGTGCGGAAATTGATCTGTTCCACCAGGCCGCCGGTGCCATTGACCACGGCCACGTCGCCGATGCGCACC
>DATHUT010000274.1:0-3626 GCA_035462005.1 Gammaproteobacteria bacterium
GGATCCGCTTCCATGGGGAAGAAAATGTGCACCACGCTCGCGGCGCGCACCCAGAGCAGAAAGATCACCAGCAGGATCATCGAGTACACCAGCTCATTGCCGAGGTGGCGCCGGCCTTCTCGCAGGCAGTAGCCGATGCGCGGTTCCAGGCCACGCTGCAACTGGCAGCTGATGGAATACAGGCCGAGCGCCAGCGCCGGCGCGATGAACACGAAGCCCGACACCAGGCCGAGGATGAGCACATAACCGCCCAGCTTCCAGGTCAGGAACGCCATGACATAACAGAGGGCGACCAGAACGCCGCCATAGACGAGACTCACCGCCGGCGCCCGTTTGAAGTCCTGCCAGCCGAGCGCCAGCCATTGCAGGGACGCGCCCGGCGTCAAGGTCCGGCAGGGCGCGACGAAGGGCAGGCCCTCGGTATCCGCCCCCGTTTCGTCCTGATCCTGGATCTCGGTATGCGCCATGGCCCCTCCTGCGCTCATGCCACCCGATCGCAGGCGAGCCGGGGCATGAATTGAAAGAACCTCTTTATTCGTCATTCCCGCGCAGGCGGGAATCCATAGGTTTCTGAGACATGGATGCCCGCCTGCGCGGGCATGACGGAAAGGGTAATAATCAGAGGTCCCTTGATTTTTGTCATGTTTGACAATTTAGCCCAACCGGGCCGCAATGCAAAACCATGGCGGGTTGCGGGCCGGGGATCTATCCCGCCGACACCCGGAAGCGCTTCAGGCGCAGCGCATTGGTGAGCACGCTGACGCTGGAGAAGGCCATGGCGAAGGCGGCGAACACCGGCGACAGCAGGATGCCGAAGACGGGGTATAGCACCCCCGCCGCCACCGGCAACAGGGTGGCGTTGTAGATGAAGGCCCAGAACAGGTTCTGCTTGATGTTGCGCAGGGTGGCGCGCGACAGAGCGATGGCATTGGGTACGTTGCCGAGATTGTCGGACATGAGCACCACATCGGCGCTCTCCATGGCGACATCCGTGCCGGAACCGATGGCGATGCCCACGTCCGCCTGGGCCAGGGCCGGGGCGTCGTTGATGCCGTCGCCCACGAAGGCCACCCGGCGGCCGCCCTGTTGCAGGTCCTTGACCGCCGCCACCTTGCCGTCGGGCAGCACCTCGGCAATCACCTGTTCGATGCCCAGCTCGCGGGCGATGGCCTCTGCGGTGCGACGGTTATCGCCGGTGATCATGGCCACCGTCAGCCCCAGTTCACGCAACCGCGCCACCGCCGCGCGCGCCGACTCCTTCACCGGATCGGCCACGCCCAGCAGCGCCACGGCACGCCCGTCCACGGCCAGGTAGAGCGGCGTGCGACCGGCATCGGCCAGGGCGCTGGCCTGGTCCGCGAAGTTGGTAACGTCGATGCCCTCGCCTTCCAGGTAGCGATCCGCCCCGATCAGAACCACTTTGCCGTCCACGGCGCCGGTGGCCCCCAGGCCCGCCTCGGCGCGGAAGCCGCTCGCCTGCGGAATCGCCAGGCCGCGTTCGCGCGCGGCGCGCGCCACGGCCTCCGCGATGGGGTGTTCCGAATGGGCCTCCAGTCCGGCGGCCAGGGCCAGCAGTGCGTCCTCGCCCTGCCCCTCGGCCACCACCAGGTTGGTCAGCTCTGGACGCCCGCGTGTCAGGGTGCCGGTCTTGTCCATGGCCACCACTTGGGTGTCGCGCAGGGCCTGCAGGGCATCACCGCCCCGGAACAGGACGCCGAGTTCGGCGCCCTTGCCGGTGCCCACCATGATGGAGGTGGGTGTGGCCAGCCCCATGGCGCAGGGGCAGGCGATGATGAGCACCGCCACGGCGTTCACCAGCGCCAGGGTCAGGGCCGGCGCCGGCCCGAACACCAGCCACACCAGGAAGGTGAGCAGCGCGACGCCCATTACCACCGGCACGAAGTAGCGGGTTACCTGGTCAACCAGGTGCTGGATGGGCAGCTTGGAACCCTGCGCCGCCTCCACCATGCGGATGATCTGCGCCAGCGTCGTGTCGGCGCCCACCCGGGTGGCGCGCAGGGTGAGGCTGCCCTGGCCGTTGACCGTGCCGCCCACCACCTTGGCGCCGGCGATCTTCTGCACCGGCACCGGCTCGCCGGTGATCATGGCCTCGTCCACCCAGGAATCCCCATCCAGCACCTCGCCGTCCACGGGCAGGCGCTCGCCGGGACGCACCAGCACCGTATCTCCCACCGATACCTGCTCCACGTCCACCTCGACGGTCTCGCCGTTGCGCAACACCCGCGCCGTGCGTGGGCGAAGGCCCATGAGGGTGCGGATGGCCTCGGAGGTCGCGCCCTTGGCGCGCGCCTCCAGGAAGCGACCGAGTAGAATGAGGGTGACGATCACCGTGGAGGCCTCGTAGTAGACATGCACCGTGTCCGCCGGCAACAGGCCCGGCAAGAAGGTGGCCACCACCGAATAGCCGTAGGCGGCGGAGGTGCCGAGCATCACCAGGGAATTCATATCCGGCGCGCCGCGCAGCAACGCCGGCCAGCCCTTGCGGTAGAAGCGCAGGCCAGGCCCGAACTGCACCAGGCTCGCCAGCACGAAGAACAGGTAATAGAGGTTTTGTGTACCCAGGGTGCCGTGCACCGCGTGGTGGAAGGGCGGGATGAGATGACCGCCCATGTCCAGCACGAAGATGGGCAGGGTGAAGGCCGCCGCCCACCACAGGCTGCGCTTCAGGCTGCGCATTTCGGCGGCGCGCGCCTCGCGCTCGCGGTCGGCGCGGTCCAGCCCGGGTTCCGGCAGGGATGCCTTGTAGCCGGCCGCCTGCACGGCGCCGATCAGGCCCCGGGCATCCACCAGGTCCGGCAGGTGGCGCACGCGGGCCGACTCCGTAGCCAGATTGACTGAGGCCTCCAGTACCCCGGGCAGGGCCTCAAGCGCCTCCTCCACCCGGCTCACGCAGGAGGCGCAACTCATTTCCTCCACCCGCAACTGGGTCACCTCCTCGGCGGTCTCGTAGCCGGCGGCCTGTACCGCGCCGACCACCGCCATCGGATCCGCCTCGCCCAGTTCCACGCTGGCGCGGCCGGTGGCGAGATTCACGTTCACCCCCGCCACCCCGGGCACCTGGCGGATGGCATCCTCGACCCGGCCCACGCAGGAGGCGCAGCTCATGCCGCCCACGCCCAGCTCCAGGAGGTCGAGAGAGGTATTGGCGGTAGGGAAGTTTTTCATGATGGTGATCCGGGAACGGTTCGTGACGGGGGCTAATAGACTAGATTAAAGCTTCCCGTGATGGGAAGCTTAAGCCTTCATTGACAGGGGAATTGTGATGGCAGGGCTGTTCAACAGGCCCGTGGCATGCCCAACACCTCCAGGGATTGAACAAACGTCATTCCGGCGAATGCTGGAATGCAAAGGGCAACGACCGTCCAAGGATATATATTGGCATAAAAGTTCCTGCGCAGTATCGTTGGCACAGCCTTCTTTCCGCACTAACGAATTGATGCCGCGGAACCGTTGACAATGACGTGGATACAAACAGAACTCCAGCTGAAACCCCGTCCACGTGGCTTTCACCTGGTCACCGATGAAATACTAACGCAATTACCGGAGCTGCAGCCGCTTCGCATCGGACTGCTGCACCTCTTCATTCAGCACACATCCGCCTCACT
>DATHUT010000275.1:0-17862 GCA_035462005.1 Gammaproteobacteria bacterium
AGATAGATTTGTTCTTTGCTGGGAGAGAAATTCATAACTTTATGTTTTTTTGTAAATAAATTCCAGTTTTCCAAGTAGCTTCCGTCCCCGGGAAACAACAGGGACAACCTGTACAAACTCGGCAATAAATGTAAAATATACCGACAATCATGTCTCCCGCATTGTTCTTTACGGGAAAGCAGGGTAACGTAGGTCGTGCAGTCGTGGGTGGTTCCATCCACCGGTCTCCAGGGATAATAAATACGGAAGATTGGGAAGACCAGACTGTAGCGTCCAAGTGCAGCCGACGGGAACGGATTTCCACAGGAGTTCGATGCGTCTGCTGCCCATCATTTGACAAGAACAAGAGCATTCGGCGGAAACATACTGCCGTGCCGAACGTTTGGACGTGCAGGAGTCCTGGTACATGTTGGGAGGCGAGGGTCCGGTTCGAGGTGATGCCGGCGCAGCCAAGGTGCTGCGCCTGCTTGATGCCTTGCGCGAGTCCGAACCGGGGCGGCTCATCTATGGTCAAGTCGAAAGCATGCTTTCCGAGGTGGTCGATCGACAAGCCGCCATGGAACAGGCCTACCTAGGCGTCACCCAGGCCTTGCTCGATGCCTATGCCCAGCATCTCTCCGACGGGTCCAGTGAAAAGGTACAACTCAAGCTGTTGCAGGCACGCCTGCAGCCACCCCTGACCGAATCTGAGCTGCGCGCCGTCAGCGCGGCGGTGGTTGAATATGGCGCGCGGATCGAATCCCTGACCGAGCCCGATACCGGCTTGTTCCGGGATGCAGTGGCCCCCCTCCTGCGGGCCTTCGGGATCCAGGCTTCTTCCCCTCCGCCAGTGGCGGAGGAGGAGGTCCCGGTGGCCAATGGCCCTGAGCCGGAGTCGATGTCTACCGGCGATGAGCCGCGCGGCGAAACTCCTGCCGCTGTCCCTCCCGAAGAAAAGGAATCACCGCAACTGGACACCGGATGGGAAGGAAACCCGGATGCTGCCCTGTCCAATGATCCGCGGGTCGATCTTTCCGATCCCTTGCAGGGGTCGGTGCCATCCCACAATCAGCCGTTGGAACCGGTCGAGCGGCGCGTTGATTCCGTGTACCGTACCCATCTCGATTCCAAGCGTCGCGATATTCAGAAACTGCAGTCTACCCTGGCGCAAAGGGTGCTGGAGACCATCACCCAGAATGAGGAATTCGGCGTGCTGCTGGAGGTGGTACTGGGCGAGCTGCACCAGGTCAGCGATGCCGAGGAACTGGAAGAACTGCGCTGGACCCTGATTCGGGAGATCGAAAAACTCAACAAAGGCCACCATGAGCTGGCCGACAAACTCGACAGCACTCACCATTACCTGCAACTCATCGAGTCGGACAGCCGTCAACTCAGCGATGAACTTACCCGGGTACGGCTGTTGAGCCTCACCGATGAGTTGACCGGGTTGCCTAACCGGCGTGCCTTCCTGCGCCGCCTCGAGGACGAGGTGGCCCGGGTACAGCGCTACGGTTTTCCCCTGTCGCTGGCGCTCATCGACCTGGACTATTTCAAACAGATCAATGACCGCTATGGCCATGCGGCAGGCGACGAAGTACTCAGTCTCTATTCCAAGAATATCCTGTCCATATTCCGCCATCATGACCTGGTGGCGCGCTATGGTGGCGAGGAATTCGCGGTGCTGCTGCCCAATACCGATGCGGATGGTTCGCGGCGGGCCCTGACCAAGGTGAAGAAGCGCGCCGCCGAGACCAGCTGGCGCGTGGAAGATAAGGTCATGCCTGTGCCGACCTTTTCCGCCGGTGTGTCCCTGTACAAGCCGGGTGAAACGGTGGGGTCCTTCATCGACCGGGCCGACAAGGCCCTGTATCGCGCCAAACGATTGGGGCGCAACCGGGTGGAACTGGATGCCACCTATACAGCTGAAGCCAGCAATGCCGAGGAAAAAACCGCGGAATCCGGTTCGGAAACCGCACAGGGTGCCGAGGAATCCTGATTTTCTCCGTGGTTCCCTTGAAATCCCGTCTCCGCGCCCGCATCCTTCCCTTATCGGTTATTCGTACTCTGTGCGGATGGACATCCTAGCGCGGACCAGGGTCCGCGCGTATTCAACGGGAGATCGCTTGTGGCGACAGTAGAGCTTACGAAAGAGAATTTTGAGCAGATCATCACCGGGAACGATATGGTGCTGGTGGATTTCTGGGCACCCTGGTGCGGACCCTGCCGCAGCTTCGCGCCGATATTCGAACAGGCTGCGGAGAAATACCCCGACGCGGTGTTCGCCAAGGTCAACACCGAGGAAGAGCAGGAAATCGCCGGTCATTTTCAGATCCGCTCCATACCCACCCTGATGATCTTCCGTGAAAAGATCATCATCTTCTCCCAGCCGGGCGCACTGCCGGCTTCAGCCCTCGACCAGCTGGTGGAGCAGGCCTCCAAGCTGGACATGGAGCAGGTGCGCCGCGACATCGAGAAGCAGGCCTCCCAGGCCGGCTAGCCGTTCAGATCAGGCCGGAAAAGGGTTGTACTTCCACCAGTTCACCGGCCGCCACGCCGGCGCAGTCGGCCGGCAGGATGATGAAGCAATCGGCCTGGCTCATGGAGGTGAGTACATGGGAGCCCTGCAGGCCCGTGCTGTTTACCCGTAGCTGACCATCGTCACCCCGTACCAGGCGACCACGCTGGAAATCGGTGCGCCCCGGCGCCTTTTTCAGGGGGGTTTCCGTGGGCAGTCGCAGGGTCATCGCCGGTACAGGTGACTGCCCCGTCATGGCCCGCAGGGCCGGTTGCACGAACTGGTAGAAGGTGGCCATGACGGAAACGGGGTTGCCCGGCAGGCCGAAAAATATCGCCTTTCCAAGCCGGCCGAAGGCCAGCGGCTTGCCCGGCTTCATGGCGATGCGCCAAAAGTCCACCTGGCCCAGCTCGTCCAGGGTTTGTTTTACGAAGTCAGCCTCGCCCACGGACACGCCGCCGCTGGTGATGACCACGTCGGCCATGGCGGAGGCGTCACGGAATGCCTGCTGTATGGCCGCGCGATCGTCACGTATGACCCCCAGGTCGAGCAGTTCCACGCCCAGGCGGGTGAGCATGCCGTGCAGGGTATAGCGGTTACTGTCGTAGATCTGGCCCTCCAGCAGGGGCTCCCCGACACTGCGGAGCTCATCGCCAGTGGAGAAGAAGGCCACCCGCAGACGGCGCCGCACCCGTACTTCCCCCAGGCCGAGGGAGGCGAGCACGCCCAGGTCGGCAGGCGTGATACGGTGCCCGGGGCGCAGAACCACTTCACCACTTGCCATGTCTTCACCGGCACGGCGTACATTGCTGCCAGGCCGGTGGCCGGCGCCGATGTGGATTCGTTCGCCTTCGACGCGGACCTGTTCCTGCATGATGACCGTATCGGCTCCCTTGGGGATCATGGCGCCGGTCATGATGCGTACACATTGTCCCGCTGCGACTTCTCCCGTAAATCCCTCGCCGGCGAAGGCCTTGCCGATAAGTTGCAGTGCCACTTCCCCTTGCACGGGAAGATCCGCGCCGCGCAAGGCGTACCCATCCATGGCGGAATTGTCATGGGGCGGTACGTCGATGCCGGAAATCACTTCCTGTGCCAGTACCCGGTCCAGGGTGTCGCGGATAGGCAGTTGTTCTGCGCCCTCGATGACCTGGAGCAGGGCGGCGATTTTTTTGCGTGCGTCTTCCACGGACAGCAAACCGTCTTTGGGTGTGGCGCAGGGATCGGGGTGGGTATCGGTCATGAAGAAACGGCCTGTAGGTGACAAGTGGAAATCAACGGAGCAGTGGCGGCTGGCGAGCATCCGCCCGACAGGCTCCTAGGCACCGGTTCGCAGGCGGTCAATTATAAACGTCGTGACCTGCTCCGGCGAATTGAGATCCAGTACGGGTAGACGGGTATTCAGCGCCGTGTCGCTGGCCACGGCAATGATGTGTGGATCCCCGGGGAACAGCAGGGGTTGGCCCGTTGCCGCGCGATGCAGTTCGATCCTGGGGAAGGGCAGGTGACGAAAGCCTTCCACCAGCACCAGGTCCAGCTGATCCCGTGGCAGGATGGAGAGCAGGGATTCCAGTCGCGGCTCGCGCGTTTCCGGATAATCATGCAGCAGTGCCCACCGCTGGTCGGAAGCGATCAACAGGTGATCGGCGCCGGCCTTGCGCAGTTCGTAGCTGTCTTTGCCGGGGGTGTCGATTTCGAAGTCGTGATGGGCATGCTTGATCACGCCGACGCGCAGCCCGGCCTGACGTAGCCGTGGCAGCACCTGAGTCAGCAGGGTGGTCTTGCCCGTGCCGCTCCAGGCGGCGAAACCCAATACCGGTGGCAGGGAAGGCGTGTTCTTCATGGGGATGCGGTCAACAGGGCTTCGAGACGCGCCTGCTCCTCTGGGGTGTTCATGTTCAGGAACTGTTCCGGGTGATCGGAAAAGTCCGCCCGGGCCGGTTGCAACGAGAGCACCCAGTCGCGGGTCTTGCGCTGGCCGCTCGTCAGGGCGGCACGCAGCTCGGGGGCCAGGTCCCGGTGCAGTAACAGGTGTACCGGCTGCAGGCGTTCGCCGTCATGGGCCACGCAAAGGCGTGACCCGGCCTGCTGCAGCGCCGCCAGCATGCGGCGGGCGTAGTCGGGTGTCAGCAGGGGGGCATCACAGGGCACGCTGAGCAGATATTCGGTCTGACAGTGTTCGAGGCCGGCCAGCATCCCCGCCAGGGGGCCGGCATAATCAGCGCAATCGTCCTCGACCACGGGAAAGCCGAAGGCACGGTATCGATCCAGATGGCGATTGGCGTTGATCAGCAGTGCATCGGTCTGCGGCGCCAGTGCCTGTAATAACCAGGCCACCGCGGGTTGTCGTCCGAGCATGAGCAGGCCCTTGTCCTGACCACCGAGACGCTGGCCACGGCCGCCGGCCAGGATGAGTCCCGTGATGGTGGCAGAGTGACTTGAGCTTGGCATGTGGCGATGACAGGGTTTCGCTGGGCAAGGGGTGTAGTATAGCGGCAGTGTTACAATCGATGCATTGTACAAGTGGAGGAGACGAATAATGAGCATCATGCGGATCGGGCTGGTGATGGCCCTGGTGAGCGTGTTTCTGTCGGCCCAGGCTGCCGATGAACCACGCTACCAACAATTGCATTTCCAGGTGGAGCGCAGCCAGCAGGTGGGCAATGACCAGATGCAGGTGTGGCTGACGGCACAGGCCGAGGGCAGTGACCCGGCGCGGCTGGCACGTACCATCAACGAAACCATGGACTGGGCCCTGGCACGGGGCGGCCAGGGCGAAGGCGTGCGGGTGAAGACCGGCAATTACCAGACCCAGGCCCTGCGCGATAAGGACAAACTGCGCGGCTGGCAGGTGAGCCAGGATCTCCATGTGGAAGGCACGGACATTCCCGCCATCAGCGCCCTGGTCGGCGAGTTGCAGGAACGTTTGCAGGTACGCTCCATGGGTTTTTCCGTTTCCGACGCGGCGCGCCGCGCCGCCGAGGAGCAATTGATCGAGGCGGCCCTGCGGGCCTTCCAGGAGCGCGCGGACAATGTGCAGCGCATCATGGGGGCTTCGGGCCATCGCCTGGTAAACGCCAGTATCCAGACCGGCGGCCACTTCCCGGGACCGGTACTGCGCGCCCAGGTGGCCAGTGCCGAGATGGCGGCGCCCGCGGTACAGGCGGGTGAATCGGAAGTACGGGTTACCGTGGCCGGCAGTATCGAACTCATCATGCCCTGAGGAGGTACGGGTGGTTGAATCCGTACGTGCCACCACTGTCGTTCCCGATACGGAACAGGTGCTGGTGGAGCGCTTTCTCGATGCCCTGTGGATGGAGCGCGGCCTGAGCCGCAATACCCTGGCCGCCTATCGCCAGGACCTGCTCGCCCTGGCCGCCTGGCTGGCGGGCGAGGGGAACCGCTTGCTGGCGGCCGATCATGGTGACCTGCAGCGTTATCTTGCCCATCGCCATGCCACGGGGGCCAAGGCGCGTACCGCGGCGCGTGGGCTGTCCAGTCTGCGACGTTTCTACCGCCACCAGCTGCGCGAAGGCCAGCTGCGCGTGGACCCCACTGCCCTGATCGGGACCCCCAAGCTCCCCCGGCCCCTGCCCGGCACCCTGAGCGAGGAGGAAGTGGAGCGTTTGTTGCAGGCGCCCGATCCGGGGACGGCCCTGGGACTGCGTGACCGGGCCATGTTGGAGCTGCTCTATGCCACGGGTCTGCGGGTGACGGAGCTGGTGGAACTGCGGGTCGACCAGGTCAGCATGGCCCAGGGCGTGGTGCGGGTGCTGGGCAAGGGCAGCAAGGAGCGCCTGGTGCCCCTGGGGGAAGAGGCCCTGCAATGGTTGCAGCGTTATGGCGAGGAGGCACGGCCGGGACTGGCGGCGGGCCATGGCGGTGACCAGCTGTTCCTGTCCCGGCGCGGGGAGGGCATGACACGCCAGGCCTTCTGGTACCGGATTCGTGCCCACGCCCGCCAGGCGGGCATCCAGCGTCACCTGTCGCCCCATACCCTGCGGCATGCCTTTGCCACCCATTTGTTGAACCATGGTGCCGACCTGCGCGTGGTACAGATGCTGTTGGGGCACAGCGACCTGTCCACCACCCAGATCTACACCCATGTGGCGCGCGAACGCCTCAAGCAATTACATGCCCGGCATCACCCCCGTGGATGAGGCGGGGGTTTCTGCTACAGTGTCCGAACTTCAGGTCCCGTGGGCAGTCTTACTTCTGGACCTTATACCGATTATCAGTAAAAAGAGTGAGTTGCGATGAAATATGCAGTGATGATGGGGATGCTGGCTGGACTGGGAATGTTCACGGTCCCGGTACTGGCGGAGGTGGAGCCGGGTGAGGCCGCGGTGCGCGCCGCGCTCGGCGATGTGCAGGCGGATCGGATACGCCCGTCGGCCGTCGAGGGCCTCTACGAGGTCGTGATCGGCCCCCATGTGTTCTATGTCAGCGCCGATGGCCGGCATATGTTGCAGGGGGACCTGGTGGACATGGCCAAGGGCCGGAACCTGACCCAGCCGGAACGGGAGGCCGCCTTGCGCAGTACCATCGATGGGGTCGGCGAGGAGAACATGCTCATCTTCAGCCCCGAGAAACCCCGTCATACGATAACGGTGTTTACCGATATCGACTGCGGTTATTGCCGCAAGCTACATGAGGAGATGGCGGCCTATCATGACAAGGGAATACGGGTTCGTTACCTGATGTTCCCCCGTAGCGGAGTCGATTCCCCTTCCTATGACAAGGCCGTGTCGGTCTGGTGCTCCGAGGATCGCAATGAGGCCCTGACCCGGGCCAAGCAAGGCAAGGACCCGGTGCCCAGGAAATGCGACAACCCGGTAGAGCGCCATATGGCGCTGGGACAGAGCATCGGCGTGCGTGGCACGCCAAGTGTCGTGCTGGAGGATGGGCGGGTGCTGCCGGGCTACGTACCGGCAGATCGCATGGCCGCCATGCTGGAGGCCAGCCCCGCGCCTTGAGGGCGGGATCTAGGAGCCTGTCGGACTTGAGGCCGCTCTCCCACCTTGCTCGCTACGATCGCTCAAATCCGACAGGCTCCTAGCGTTCCAGCAGGTCCAGCTTGCCGGGCTTGCCGTTCCATTCGTCGGCATCCGGCGGGGCGTCTTTCTTCTGGGTGATCACCGGCCAGTCCTTCGCCAGCTCTTCGTTCAGGGACAGAAACTGTTCCTGGTCCGCGGGCAGGTCATCCTCGGCAAAGATGGCCTCGGCGGGACATTCCGGTTCGCAGAGGGTGCAATCGATGCACTCCTCTGGATCGATGACGAGGAAATTCGGGCCTTCATGGAAGCAATCCACCGGACAAACTTCCACACAGTCCGTGTATTTGCACTTGATGCAGTTCTCGCCCACTACAAATGTCATATTCTGCTCCCTTCATGACTGGCGCTCCGCGGATCGCGCGCCACTGTCTGGGAGACATAATAGGGCGTGGGGAAGAATTTTTCGAGGGCGGTGATGCCTTTCAGGTCGCGGTGCGGGCCTGGGGCTTGTCCGTCGGCACGATTGTGGTTTCCACTCGGTTTCGGCCATGCTCCTTGGCAAGGTACAGGGCCTGGTCGGCTGCGGCCACAAGGTCGGCAGCGGAACTCAGCTGCCCACTATCGCGGGTGCTGGTGCCGATGCTGAGGGTGAGGTGATCGGTGACCTTGGAGTCCTCATGGATGATGCCGAGGTCACGCACTTCCTTGAGCAGTTCCCGCGCCACCGCTTCCGCGCCTGACTGGTTTGTGTCCGGCAGCACGACGACGAACTCCTCGCCGCCATAGCGTGCCACCAGGTCGGTGGGGCGTTGCACCACGCGGTCCAAGGTGCGTGCCACCATGCGCAGGCAATCGTCGCCTGCCTGGTGACCATAACGGTCATTGAAAGGCTTGAAATAATCGATATCGAGCAGGATCAGTGACAAAGGTGTGCCGTTGCGTACCGAGCGCTGCCATTCCCGCTCCAGCACTTCGTCGAACTGACGCCGGTTGGCGATACCGGTAAGGCCGTCCAGGGAGGACAGTCGGTGCAGTTCGCGGTTGCTCTGCGCCAGCTGAAGATTCATTTCGCGCAGTTGTTCCTGCATTTCACGCAGGGCGTGATAGGCCTCGTCCCGCTCGCGCTGTGCCAGGTAGCTCTTGGAGTGGGCGCGAATGCGGGCGATGAGTTCGATGGGTTCCGGTAGCTTGACCAGGTAATCGGTGGCACCGTTGGCGAAGGCATCGCTCTTGATCTTGGGGTCGTCCTTGCTGGACAGCACGATGATGGGGATGTCCCGGGTCATGGGGTTGGCGCGATAGAAACGTACCAGGGTCATGCCGTCGATGTCAGGCATGACCAGGTCCTGTAACACCGTGGTGGCCTTGATCTGAACGGCCATATTGATAGCTGTCTTGGGGTCGCTGCAGTAGTGGAATTCGATGCCGGGTTCGTGTTCCAGCATGCGACGGATGCCCTCGGCGACCATGGCCTGGTCGTCCACCAGCAATACCACCGCCCAGTTCGGGCTTTCCGCCTGTTCCCTTTTTTGCACGGGCGCCTTGTTCCCCATTATGAGCCTCGTTCTGCCGCAACATTATGTTTTTTATGCCGATTCGCTATGGAGTCCCCAATGGCTCCGAGCGGCAATACAGATACTGCCGCATCCAATTCGGCAGCAGCTTTCGGCATACCATAAACGGCCGATGTAGCCATATCTTGAGCCAGGGTATGCCAACCCTGGCCGCGCAGGGCCAGCAGACCCTCGGCACCATCCCGGCCCATGCCCGTCAGCAGCACCCCGGTGACCTCGCCCTGCCAGTGGGTCACCAGGCTGGAGAAAAAGGCATTGACCGAGGGCCGGTAGGGATAATCCACTGGATCAGCGCTGTAACCCAGCCGCTTGTCGGCCTTCAGTACAAGGTGATCGTGGCGGCCGGCGACGAGTACCGTGCCGGGCCGCGGCGCTTCGCCTTCCTGCGCCAGGCGCACCGGCAGCTGGATGCGGCCGCCCAGCCACTCGGCAAAGCTGGCCACGAACTGTTCATCCACATGCTGGACCACCACGATGGCCGCCGGGATGTCCTGGGGCAATGCACCCAGTACTTCCGCCAGGGCGGCCGGGCCACCGGTGGAGGCGCCGATGGCGATCAGTTGCTGCTCCGGGTGATCGTGGGCACAGGGTTTCGGTTTGCCCAGGGCGGCATCCAGGCGTGCCTGGCCGCGCAGTAGCATCTTCACCGTCTCCAGCTTGGTCAGCAGGGCCGTGCGTCCCTCACCGGTACCCGAGGTGCCCAGAACAGGGGTATTGACCGCATCCAGGGCCCCGGCCCCCATGGCCTCGAAGACCTTGGGGGTGTTTTCGCGCACCGAGGCAGTGACCACCAGGATGGCGCAGGGGCTGAGGGCCATGATCTGGCGGGTGGCCTCGACACCATCCATATCCGGCATGATCAGGTCCATCAGGATGATGTCCGGTGTGTTCTCGTGTGCCTTGGCGACGGCTTCACGGCCATTTTCCGCGGTCCATGCCAGGGTATGGCCGGGGTCGGAGGCGATGATCCGGCGCAGGGCTTCCCGTGCGATCTGGGAATCATTGACGATGGCAATTCTCATTCTTTCTACTCACTCCGTGCTGTGGGCTTACGCCTCTCCAATCAAATCCAGTACCGCATCCAGCAGGGTCTCGTCGTGGAAACTGCCCTTGGTGAGGTAGTAATCGGCACCGACCTCCAGGCCGCGGGCGCGATCTTCCTCGCGATCCTTGTAGGAAACGATCATGACCGGGGTCGACTTCAGGGTGGGGTCGTCCTTGATGTGAGCGACAAATTCAAAACCGTTCATGCGTGGCATGTCCACGTCGCTGATCACCAGGTCGTAGTGGCCAGTACGTACCGCGTTCCAGCCATCCATGCCATCCACGGCCACATCCACTGCGTAGCCGCGGGAGGCGAGCATATTGCGTTCCACCTCGCGCACGGTGATGGAATCATCCACCACCAGCACGCGCTTGCCACGGTGCGCGTGATGGCTGGTTCCCTTTTCTCCCAGGTGATCAAGGCGTCCGCCCGCGATCAGGATATCGATGCTGCGGATGAGATCATCCACATCGAGAATCAGACAGGGTGAGCCGTTCTCGAGAATGGCTGCTGCACTGACGTCTTGCACCTTGCCCAGGCGTGGGTCCAGGGTCTGGACCACCAGGTTACGCTCACCCAGCAAACGATCCACGGCCAGGCCATAGCGATCCATGCGTTCACCCAACACGACGACGGGCAATGTGTCGTCATGGCGCTCCGTGTCTTCCAGTTCCAGTACCTGGTGAGCGGACAGCATGCCGATATGCTGGTTACCGAGGGTGAAGTACTGCCGGCCCTCCATGGTCTCGATATGGTCGCGATGGATGCTGAGGGTGCGATCAATGCGCGCCAGAGGAAAGGCATAGGGTTCACCAGCGATTTCCACCAGCAGGGCGCGCACCACCGAAAGTGTGAGGGGTAGCTGCATGTGGAATTGCAATCCCTGGCCAGGTGTGGATGTGGCGCGTACCATGCCGCGCATTTCCTGCACGGCGCTATGCACCACGTCCAGGCCCACGCCGCGCCCGGAGATCTCAGTGACCGTATCACGGGTGGAGAAGCCGGGCAGAAACAGGAATTCCATCAGTTCCGCTTCGGAAAGGTTGGCGGCCATCTCGGCGCTGGTAAGTCCCTTTTCCACCACTTTGCTGCGCAGGCTTTCCGCTTCGATACCACGCCCGTCGTCGCGCACGGTAATGGACAGCATGCCGGCACTATGCATGGCTTCCAGGGTGATCGTGGCCTGTTCCGGTTTGCCGGCGGCGCGGCGTTCCTCCACCGTTTCCACGCCATGATCGACAGCATTGCGTACCAGGTGATTCAACGGCGCCTCGACCTTGCTGAGGATGTCACGATCCACCCGGGTGCCCAGACCTTCGATTACCAGTCTCACGTCCTTGTTCAGGCTGCGAGCCAGGTCGCGCACCATGCGCTGGAAGCCTTGGACGCCGTCGCTGAAGGGGCGCATGCGGCTGGCCACCACCTCACGGTTGAGGCGGTCGGCGAGGTTGTGGCTGCGCCGGTCGTATTCCTCCAGCTCCCCAAGCCGGTCGGCGAGCCGGTGCCGGCACTGCCCGGCCTTGTGTTGTGCCTCGCTGATCAGGCGTGCGACGTATTCGCCGGACTGATGATTGTTCACTGCTTCGCTGAGACGATCGAGAATGGCAATGAGCTCCACCTGGCGGTGCTTGACCTGTACCAGCCCCTCGGCAAAAGGACGCAACCAGCGGGATTCCACCCGTACTTCGCCGGCCAGGCCCATCAACCGGTTGAGGCTTTCCGGGGAAACGCGGATAGCGGTGTCCAGGCTTGCCCGTGGGCTCGCCCGTTCGGGCTCGGGTGCGCTCCTCGGTTCGACAGGTGTGGTCTCCTGCTTGGCCGCTAGGGCGATCGGAGTGCCGCCTTCCAGTACCTGGTGCAGGCTCTGCAGCAGGTCAGTGAACTCGCCGGCCTGTTGCTGCAGCCACTGCGACGATTCCGCGGTGCGTACACGGGCGATCCGGGTGAGCAGATCCACCCCGCGCAGCAGCACATCGATCTGGTCCGGGTTCAGGTTCAGCTTTCCGGCCTGGGCCGCCACGAAGATATCCTCCATGGCGTGGGCGATACGCACACCACAGTCCACATCCACCATGCGCGCCGCGCCCTTGATGGAATGGGAGGCGCGCATCAGGGCCTCCAACTGGGTCTTGTCGTTGGGATTCTGTTCCAGTTGCAACAGGCCTTCGTTGAGCACCAGGCCATGGTTGTCCAGTTCGGCACGGAACAGATCGAGCATGGTTTCGTCGGCCGTGAATCCACGGGTATCGACAGTTTCTTCCTGCATGTTTATCCCCGGTTCCGGGGACGGCGTAAGCTTGTGGGTTGCTGAGGTAGCGGCAGGGGCGCCTGCCAATGCCTCGGTCAGGGACTGGATTCGCGCTGCATGGCTGGCTTGCCAGGCAGGCAGTTCAGCTTCCGTGAGCCTGGAAATGTCGCCCAGCAGATCGAGTGCCTGCAGACAGTGGTCGATATGATCGGCATTGATGCACAGGCGACCTTCCTGAGCTGCGACGAACAGATCCTCCAGGGCATGATTGATACGTACGCCGGCATCGATATCCACCATGCGCGAGGCACCCTTGAGTGAATGGGCGGCGCGCATGCACGCATCCAGGGCAGCACCATTTCTGGCATTCTGCTCCAGTGCCAGAAGATTCTCGGACAGGGATTGGAGTTGGCTTTCCGCCTCGATGCGGAACAGCTCCAGCAAGGAGAAATGCCCCAGGCCCTTGTCTTCACCTTCACTCATGAGAGTTCCTTTTTCAGAGCATAGAGCAGCAATTCTTCGTCGAGACAGGCGACATTGCGCTCCTTCCAATGCAGGATGTTGCGAGTGTACGTAGCCTTGGCCTTGCCAATGGTGGTGGGCACTGCGCGCAGATCATGGCCAGCGAAACGATGGGTTCCCTGTACCTCGGTCACGGGGAATACGAACTGGTCACTATCCCGCTCGATGAGCATCATGCGTGCGAACACGTCGTAACCCAGGTCCCGGTTGGTGAGTTCACCCTGGTGCAGACCCAGAAGGCTGCCAAGAGAAATACAGATGCGCAACTCACCGCGGATATTCACCAGGCCACGAATCAGGCCCTGGCCGCGGTGGGGCAGGCTGTGGATGGGTTTGAGTGTGGTGATCTCGCGCACCAGGTGGCTGGGGAGAGAAAGCCAGTCATCGCCCAGGCGGAAGATCACCACAGAATGGGTATGCGGTGCGTGCTGTTTCTTTTTGCAACTGTAGACCCGGCTCCATTCCTCCTGGTAGCCCTCCGGCATGGGGCGGTCGAGGATGCGTCGTCCCGCCTCAGTATAGCGTTCGCAATTACGGCAATGGGTGACTCGCTGCAGGACTTCGCAGCTGGGACCGGCAGCGGACCATACCCCGATCCGGTTCCAGCAGTCTTCCAGGATGACTTGCTTGACTGCGGTGTTCGAACTCATGCCTTGGTGCCTCCTGCAAGGGCCGCCGCACGCTCAGTGCGCTGGCGCAATAACTGTGCTTCGCGCCGCTCGCCGCGTCGCTCGCACAGCAGGGCAAGGTGGGTCAGGGACTCCAGGTGATGGGGTTCGAGATACAGAGCCTTGCGCCAGAAACCTTCGGCTTCCGTCGACTGCCCCGTGGCCTCGCGCACCAGGCCGAGCAGATGGAAGGCTTCCGCCGAGGGGCCTTGTTGCTGCAGATGCCGTTCGCAGAGGTTGGCGGCCTCGGCCAGGTGCCCCTGGTTGGCCAGCAGCAACGCTTCCTGCAGATCGTTGTCTGCAACCCGCGCGGTAGCGGCCCTGCTCCGTTGAGCCGGTGCGGGAGCGCTGGATTTGGCAGCGGAAGGTCGGCTTGCCGGTCGTTTGGTTTTTTTTGTTCGTGGCAGGGCAGGATCCGGGCGTTCCCTGGCACGCCGTTCATCGCGAAGCTTGCGGAAGGCGAAGGCGCTGGGATATCGGCTGGAGGCCTGCCAGCTGTCCAGGAACAGCCCCGCCTCGGCGTGTCCGATGAATAGCACCCCCGAATCCTTCAGCAGCTTGCGCAGCACCTGCAGGGACTCTTCCTGGGTGGAGCGATCGAAGTAAATGAGCAGGTTGCGACAGAACACCACGTCATAGGGTGCTACCCCATTCAGGAAACCCGGGCTGAGCAGATTGCCCTGCCGGAACTGCACCAGGCTACGGATGTGTTCCTCGAGCTGGTATTCGTGGTCCACGAGAGTGAAATGGCGCTGGCGAAAGCTCAGGTCATGCCCCCGGAAGGAATTGTTGCGATAGCGGGCACGCTCGGCACGCACCAGGCTGCGGGCGCTGATGTCGACGGCATCGATATGGAACTGGCTCGTCGGAAGACCAAGATCGTGCAAGGCCATGGCGATGGAATAGGGCTCCTCGCCAGTGGAGCAGGGGATACTGAGGATGCGCAGGATCTGGCCGCTGCATTGGGTTAGCCATTCCTCCTGTACCAGGCGTTTGAATGCATCGAAAGGACGTTGATCGCGGAAGAACCAGGTTTCCGGTACCACGATCTCCTCGATCAGGGATTCCAGTTCACTTGGCGTGCTGCGCAGCAGCTGGTAATAGGCGTCCAGATCGCTGTCCCGATGCAACTGTTCCTGCCGACGCTGGACCGCACGCAGGATGCTGGATTCCCCTATAGTGTGGACATCCAGCCCCATGGTCCGCTTGAGCAGCTGTTCGATGGCGATCAGGGGCATCAGGCGGGCTCCGCCGGCGCGAAGAGTTGCCTGCACACCGCTTCCGGCAGCAGTTGCGTGGAGCGCAACAGGTGGATCATGCCCTTTTCGTCGCGTGCAATATCGCCCAGGTAGGGAGTATCCTCGATATGGACACCGGCACTGGTGAAATCATCTTCGTTCACCTTTAGGGTTTCGGTGACCTGTTCGGCCAGCAGGCCGAGCAGGCGCTGTCCGCCACTGGGTAGTGGATAATCCACCAGCATGATGCGGCTGGTCATGTGACGGTTGCAGTCTTGCCCCTGGACGAGGTGGCGCAGGTCTATCACCGGTACCAGCTCGCCCCGGAAATCGAACAGCCCGGCCACATAGGCGGGGGCCTGCGCGATGGGCTCCAGCCGGGCATAGGGCGCCACTTCGCTGATCGCCTGCGCCTCGAGGGCATAGCGGCTCGTACCCAGCTGAAACACCAGCAACAGCATGTGGTGGCCCCTGTCAGTCGCTGACCTTGAAGTTGGCGGCGGCACCCTGCAGGCCGCGGGCGGCATCGTTCAGTTGCTGAATGGCACCGTTGGACTGGCGCAGTGACTCCGCCGTCTGGGAGGCCGATTCACTCAATTGCACCATGGCATCCCGTATCTGCTGCCCGGCTTGTGCCTGTGCCTGCATGCCTTCGTGTACCTCCTCGAAACGTGGAATCAGGGTCTCCACCTGCTCGATGATGTGACCAAGCTGGCCACCCACCTCGTCCACATCGCTCACACCCCGGCGCACTTCCTCAGAGAACTTCTCCATGCCCATGACACCGGCGGATACTGCGGACTGCATTTCCTTCACCATCTGTTCGATATCCCAGGTAGCCACCGCGGTCTGGTCGGCGAGGCGGCGGATCTCGGTGGCCACCACGGCGAAACCAACCCCGTATTCGCCGGCCTTTTCCGCCTCGATGGCAGCATTGAGGGAAAGCAGGTTGGTCTGGTCGGCCACCTTGGTGATCGTGGTGACCACCGTATTGATATTGCCCGCCTTCTCACTCAATACCGCGAGCTTGGCGCTGATGGCGGCGGTGGCTTCCATCATGTGACGCATGGTCTGTTCCATGCGCTGCAGGGAACGCCGACCCTGGTTGGCACCTTCGGAGGTTTTCCAGGCCACGTCCGTGACCTCGTTCATGGTCTGTACCAGTTCCTTGGAGGTGGCGGAGATTTCCGTGACCGTGGTCTTGATCTCGTTGGTGGTGGCGGCCTGTTCCGTTGCGGTCGCCTCCTGCTGTTTGGAGGTGGCAGCGATCTCCGTGGCTGAGGAGGTCACCTGGATGCCGGACTGCTGGATGCGCGATACCAGTGTATTGAGGCTGTCGACCATCTTCTGTATGCCGCTGGCCAGCTCGGAAATCACGTCATGGTCGCGGTACACCATGATCTGGCCGGTGAGATCACCATTGGCGGCCAGGTCGACCACGTCCTGAATCAGTTCCACCTTGCCGCGGATGTCCTCGGCGGCCTGGCGTTCCCGTTCGACGGTTTCCCGCACGGTGCGCGACAGGCTGTTGAAGCCCGTGGCCAGCAGGTGAAGTTCCCTGAGGGCATGGGTATTGACGGTGCCCGTATAGTCGCCCTTCCCGATGTGCTCCATGTCGCGGGACAAGTGGTCCAGGGGAGCAAAGATGAAGCGGTTGAGCATGACCACGGCGATGAGCAAACCCAGGAAGGTGATGCCCATGAAGGCCAGGGTCGATGTCCATTGCATGCGCTCGGTAACGGCCAGCAGATCGGTCACGTCCTCCAGGACTGTCAATTCCAGGACCGGTGCTCCATTGGCGGCAGAAATGCTGTACGGCACGGGCAGGGTGTTTTCGCCACCCTCGTGCCACTCTTCGGAGCGGTGCAGGACATCCCCGTTCGCGGAACTGATCTGCAGGGGGGCGCGCACGGCTTTCTCGGTGACCTGCAGGCCGATCACGGGATCGATCACCAGTTCAAGGTAGGCATGGGGTTGGGGGCTGCCCACGGCCACCAGCGCCGAGTAGCGTGGACCCAGGGGAGAGTTCCAGAGTCCGCCCAGGGGTTGCAGACGTTCCTGGCCTTCCCGGTGCCTGGCCTGTTCGAAAAGAAAGGTGGTCATTTGTTGCGGCAGCTGTTGTTGTGGCGCGCTGCTTTCCAGCACCAGATTGAAATCCAGGTCGTAGATACGCAGGTTGAGCAACCCGAGGGGAATCGTGGCGTCTTCCTGCACCGCGAATACATCCTCGAATTCCAGCCGGACCCGGCGTTGCAACTCGCCATCGGTCGGTTGTCTCATCAGCTCGCGGATCAGGTCGTCGAGGCGGTAGGACTGGATTTCGAGACCCAGGGCCGTGGCTTCCATATGCAACTCGGACAACAGGCTGCTGGTGGTGACCTCGACGACCCGTGACAGGGTGCGGGTCTGGGCGTCCAGGGAGGCCTTGCGGAATTGCTGACCGGTGAAGTAGGTCAGTATGACGGACAGCAGACCGAGGCCGAGCAGGATGGCGATGGCGACGGTTTTCAATGAGACGTTTTCGATGCGCATGGGTTTCCTTGCCTGTGATAGCGATTCGCTGCCCGATCTAGCGCCAGCCGGGTCGGGGTGTGCTGCGGACAACCCGCAACCCGCCGAAACGGCGACACCTTGCCTTGGGGATAGCAAATTGGATGCCACCGCAGGAAGATTTTGTAACTGATTGATAAACAGCGGTAAAAAATAAGGGGGGGAGGGTGGTGCGGTGTAATGCGCCGGAATACCGGCGGATCAGCCTGCCAGTTCCTTGAGTTTGAAGAGAATATCCAGGGCCTGGCGGGGACTGAGTTGCTCGGGGTCGATACCCTGCAGGGCATCGCACAGGGGGTGATCCTGGTCGGGCTGGAACAGGTCGATCTGCTGTTGTGGAACGGCGGCGGTGTGTTCACGTGTCTGCTGCTCCAGTTCCTGCAGCCGACTGCGGGCCTGGTCCAGCACAGCCTTGGGCACGCCGGCCAGGGCCGCCACCTGCAGGCCGTAGCTGCGATCCGCCGGGCCTTCCTTCACCGCGTGCAGGAACACGATGCGGTCACCATGCTCCACGGCATCGAGATGC
>DATHUT010000276.1:0-3744 GCA_035462005.1 Gammaproteobacteria bacterium
CCGTATCCACTTCGTCGAAGATCAGGGTGGGGATGGCCGCGCTGTCGGTGGCGATGACCTGGATGGCCAGGCTGATGCGTGACAGTTCGCCACCGGAGGCCACCTTGCCCAGGGCCATCGGAGGCTGGCCGGGGTTGGCGCTGACCCGGAACTCGATGCGGTCGCTGCCCTGGGCCGTGAAGCGCCCGTCCTCGCGCGCCGTCACCTCCACCGTGAAGACCCCGCCCGGCATGCCCAGGTCCTGCATGGCCGCGCTGACCCGCGTGCCGAATTCCCGGGCCGCCTTGGCGCGGGCCTTGTGCAGACGCGCGGCCGCCTCGCGGTACTGCCCGGCGGATTCCCGTGCCTGACTTTCCAGCTGATCCAGGCGCTGGTCTGCCTGCTCCAGGGTGGCCAGTTCCTGTGCCAGGCGTTCGAACAATGCCGGCAGTGCGTCGGGCTCCACGCGGTGCTTGCGGGCGAGATCGTGCAGGGTGCCGATGCGCTGTTCCACGTCCTGCAGCCGCTGTGGGTCCTGTTCTACCCGGTCCGTATAGCGGCGCAGGGTGTCGACCGCTTCCTGCACCTGGATCCGTGCCTCGGTGAGCAGCTCCCGCACCGGCTGCAGGCTCGCATCCAGGTCGGCCAGTTCCTCCACTTCCCGCAGGGCCAGACTGATCTGGTCGTGGGCGGAGCTCTCATCGGCGTCGTAGAGTCGTTGCAGGCTGGAGGCGCAGCTTTCCAGCAACTGCCCGGCGTTGGCCAGCCGGGCATGTTCCTCTTCCAGTTCACCGAGTTCACCCGCGCGCAGCTGCAAGCCTTCCATTTCCCCCACCTGGAAGCGCACGAACTCGAGTCGGGAATCCCGTTCCGCGGTAATGGCCCGCAGCCCTTCCAGCTCCTCCTGCAGGGCACGCCAGCGGCCATGGGCCGCGCCCACGGCGGCGAGCGCCTCCCCATGCGCGCCAAAGCCGTCCAGCAGGGCGCGCTGTACGTCCTGGCGTACCAGGGACTGGTGTTCGTGCTGGCCGTGGATGTCCACCAGGCGATCGCCGAGTTCGCGCAGGGATTGCAGCGGTACGGGGCTGGCATTGATGAAGGCGCGGGACCGCCCCTCGCGGGAGATGACGCGGCGCAGCTGGCATTCTTCCTCGCCGCTGTCGAGCTCCTGTTCCGCCAGCCAGCCGCGTGCCTGCTCGAGGCCATCGAGGCGGAAGCTCGCACTGATCTCGGCTCGTTCGCTGCCGTGACGGACCCAGCTGGCCTCGGCGCGGTCGCCGAGCAGCAGCCCGAGGGCATCCACGAGGATGGATTTACCGGCGCCGGTCTCACCGGTCAGCGCGGTCATGCCGCCATCGAGTTCGAGTTCCAGCTCGTCGACGAGGACGAAGTCACGGATGTGGATGTGGGTGAGCATAGGTGTGGATTTAACGCCAAGGCGGGGCGGGCTGCAATATCAGCCCCAGCGCAGCTTCTCCCGCAGCACTTCGTAATGGTCGTGACCCGGCGGATGCAGCAGGCGGATGGTCTTTTCCTTCCTGCACACCCGCACCCGGTCGCCACGGTCGAGGGGAAACTTCACCTGGCCGTCGCAGGTCACCTGGGCCTCGGTGGTGCTGCCTCCATGCAGGATCACTTCGATGGTGGCGTGGTCGTTGATCACGATGGGACGGTTGGTGAGGGTGTGCGGGCAGATGGGCACCAACACGATGGCGCTCAGGGTGGGATGCAGGATCGGGCCGCCGCCGGACAGGGCATAGGCGGTGGAGCCGGTGGGCGTGGCCATGACCAGGCCGTCGGAACGCTGGGTGTTGAGGAAACGGCCGTCGATATGGGTCTCCAGCTCGATCATGCGCGCGATGTCGTACTTGTGGATGACCACGTCGTTGAGGGCATCACTGCGGTGCAGGCACTCGCCATTGCGCAGCACCTCGGCGTGCAGCAGGGTACGTTCCTCTTCCTGGTACTGGCCGGCCAATACCCGGTCCAGGCAGCCGGTCATGTCCGCGGGCAACACATCCGCCAGGAAGCCCAGTCGGCCGCGGTTGATGCCCAGCAGGGGCACCCCGGCATCCGCCAGGCTGCGGGCGGCGTTGAGCAGGGTGCCATCGCCGCCGACGGCAATGGCCAGGTCGCAACGGGCCGCCAGTTCCTCCCGGCTCACCACCGGGGCGGCGGGGTTGGGCACCGAGGCGGCGGCACTCTCGTCCAGCATTGCCGGGATGCCACGCTGTTCCAGGAAGGAGAGCAGGGTCGCCAGGGTCTCGGCCACGCTGGGATCGGCGGATTTGCTGATGATCCCGATATTCTGAAAATGTGCCGTCATGGGGTCTGCTTCCGGGTGATGCTGGCAACGCTATCATGGCGCGGAGTCGGCGCCAAGCCTTTAAGCTTTTGGCTGTACAGCCTTTTCGGTCGCCATCCCGGCCAAAGGGCTGGATCGGGAGGCGCTGGCACTCCATAATGGTGAGTGCCAGCAAACCGCCGTGATCCAGATCGGGCGGCGGATGGTCCTTCAGGTGGGTACGTTTTCATGAGTGCAAACAAGCCAGACATATCGGAACGGGCCCTGCAGCTCCTCAAGGCGCTGACGGAGCGCTATATCCGCGAGGGGCAGCCGGTGGGTTCGCGCACCCTGTCACGGGAGTCGGGCCTGAACTTCAGCCCGGCCACCATCCGCAATGTGATGGCGGACCTGGAGGACCTGGGCCTGATCCGTTCCCCTCACACTTCCGCTGGCCGCATCCCCACGGTGCAGGGCTACCGCATGTTCGTGGATACCCTGCTGACGGTGAAGCCCCTCGACGAAACCACCGTCGATCGCATGCGCACCGAACTGGATACGGACCACGATTCCAAGAGCCTGGTGACCACGGCCTCTTCGCTGTTGTCGGGCATCACTCACCTGGCGGGTATCGTGACCCTTCCGCGGCGGGAGCACGCCTCCCTGAAGCGGGTGGAATTCCTGCCCCTGTCGGAACACCGGGTGCTGGCGGTGCTGGTGATCAGCGACCGCGAGGTGCAGAACCGGATCCTGAATGTGGATCGCCCCTACACGGCGTCTGAACTGCAGCAGGCTTCCAATTATCTCAATGGACAGTTTGCCGGTCGCAACCTCGAGGAGGTGCGCCGCAGCCTGATCAGGGACATGAAAAGCGACCGTGCGGATATGGATCGCATGATGCGCACGGCCGTGGAGATGGCCGACTCTGCCCTCAACGCGGCCGAGGAGGGCGATGATTTCGTAATGGCCGGGGAAACCAACCTCATGGAGTTCGAGGAATTGTGCAATCCGGCCACCCTGCGCCAGCTGTTCGAGGGCTTCAATCGCAAGCGTGACATCCTGCATCTGCTCGACCAGTGCGTGAATGGCGCGGGCATGCAGATCTTCATCGGCGAGGAGTCCGGCTACCAGATGCTGGATGAATGCAGCGTGGTGACCGCGCCCTATACCGTTGACGGCCGGGTGGTGGGGGTATTGGGTGTGATCGGCCCCACCCGCATGGCCTACGAGCGGGTGATCCCCATTGTCGACGCCACCGCCCGCATCATGGGCGCGGCCTTGAATCCGCGGGAATGAGCCCCACATAGCTCAAGCACCCTGGGTGTGCTGAGGTGTTGCTCCGCGTCTGTGGCGGGACGCCGTGAATACATCCCTGTAGGCTTGACGGCCGCCTGCAGAGCAGGTTCAGGGTTCGCCAGTACTATGCGAACCCGTTCGGCGGGTCTGATGTCCACAGGACATCGGACGGTTTCCGCCTCACC
>DATHUT010000277.1:0-17033 GCA_035462005.1 Gammaproteobacteria bacterium
GGCGTCGCGGTACAGATTCAGCTCCGGCAGTTCCAGGGTCACGATGGCCTGCTCCCCGGGCAGCAGGCGGCGGCTGACCCAATGCTCCGCGTTTGCCTCTACCAGGTGCTGGTAGAAGTTGCGCACCAGGGATACCTCTGCGTCCCGCTGTACGTAGCGCAGCCCGTCCAGGGGGTCGGTGGTGCCGAGTCGCAGTTCCACCTGGTCATGGAAGATGACCCGGTGCGCATCCGGGCCCAGGCCGATGCGTGCCAGGTCCAGGTTGGTGGCAGTGTAGCGGCGCTGCGCCGGTTCCCGCGCCAGGCGCAGCAGCTGGCGCACCTGGGAGGTTTCGGCCCGCAGCGGCGGGTTGCCGTCCAGGTACCAGTGTTCCCCTTCGCGGTATAGCAGCTGTGGCGTCTCTTCGCCCTGTGCCAGGCGGATACGGTGGATGTCGTCGATACGCAGTTCGGTGAGGGGGCTGGGCCCGGCATCCGGTTCCCGGCCCGGTTCGAAGATCACCAATAGCACCAGCAACGCCAGTGCCAGCAGCAGGCCGAGATTGAGCAGCGCGCGGGTGCTCATGCTCAGCGGCCGCGCCGGCGCAGCCAGATCACCAGGCCGCTCAGTAGCAACAGGCCCGGCAGGATGAACAGGAAACCGAAGGCGATCACCGCCTGGGCGCTGCGACCCAGCTGCAGCTGGGTATCGGGCGCGCTGCGCGGGCGGATGGCGATGAAGGCATCGTCATGGCTCAACCAGCGGATCAGGTTGACGCCGAGGTCGAGATTGGCGCCATTGCCCAGGTATTGGTTAGAGAGGAAATCCCCGTCACCCATGACCACCAGTCGTTGCTGGCGTGCCTGGCCATCGGCGTCCATGCGGTCCTCGCGACTGAAGGCCATGGCGATGTCCAGGGGGCCGGGGCGCTCGTCGGTGTCGGCGTCGTACTGGATGTCGCCTTCCAGCGGCCCCAACTCGGTCCAGGCCCGCTCCAGGGTGGTGAGCAGCGGATCGGCGACCCAGGGGGCTTCGCTGCGGGCCTCCAGGGCGAGGCTGCCCGGGAACAGAGTGATGCTGCGCAGTTCGCGGGTGACCGGGTGGGGGAGGTATTCGGGTATCAGTACGAAATCCGGATTCTGGATGCCGAACAACGCAGTGGTGGCATCGACGATGCGCCCGGGCAGGAACTCCAGGCCCAGGTCCTCGGCAATGGGCGCCAGGCCCATGAGCTCACCCGGCTCCGCCAGCCAGAGCAGATTGCCGCCATGCTGGATGTGATCGCGGATCAGACGTACTTCGCCAGGCAGGTAATCCACCTGCGGACTGGCGATCACCAGTAGTCGGGCATTATCGGGGATGCTGGGATGCTGGGTCAGGTTGAGGCTCTGCACCTGCAGGCCCATGCGACGCAGCTCCTGGCCGAACTGGCCCAGGTCGTGATTGGCCGTGCCCAGGGGGTCGCGTTCGCCGTGACCGGCAAGGAACAGGATCCAGCGCTCGCCCTGTCCCGCCAGCCGCAGCAGGGCATTGCTGAGCTGTTGTTCGTTGAGCTGCTGCACCTTTTCACTGCGGCCCTGGTAGCGCAGCAACAACTCACCGTCGAAGCCGATGCCCAGCTCTCGCACCTGTTCCGGATTCGTGTCCGGGTTGACGTACTCCAGCTGGATGTCGGGTTTCACGCGCTGGTAGCGGGCCACCAGTTCTTCGATGGATTTGCGCAGGGGGTTGTTGTCGCGCACGAAGGCGGTGATGCGTACCGGTTCATCCAGTTCGGCGAGCAGCTTGCGGCTGTCCTCGGTGAGGGTGTTGCGGCCGCTGGCGGTCCAGTCGGACTGGTGCTCGTAGCGAGTGCTGAGCCAGGCCAGGGTGCCAATCACGGCCAGGAACAGCAGCGTGGAAGCAATGCCCTGGGCGCGCAACCAGAAGCGGGATTTGGGGGTGATTTCCATAGTCAGCCTAGTGCGAGAGCCGGTCGGCATCCAGGCGGCGGATGCTCAGGCCCAGAAAGATGATGATGAACAACAGGTAATAGAGAACATCGGTGCTGTGCACCAGGCCGCGCAGCAGGGGTTCGTAATGGCGCAGCAGCGACAGGTAGTGCAGCAGGCCACTGACCTCGTCGCCGCCTTTGCCCGCCCAGTCGATGATCCACAGCAGCAATAGCAGGCCGAAGGTGCTGATGGCGGCCACGGTGGGTTGCTCCGTGAGCGAAGACAGGTACAGCCCTGCCGCGCAGAAGGCGGCCAGCAGCAGGCCCAGTCCCAGCACGCCGGCAGCCAGCTTGCCGAGATCGAGTGGGGTGCCGGCCAGCAGCGACAGGGGCATGGCCACCAGCATGGCCAGCAGGATGAAGAAGAAGCCGAGCAGGCCGAGGTACTTGCCCAGCACGATCTCGGTCATGGACACCGGCGCGGAGAACAGCAGGCTCAGGGTGCCGTTGCGGCGTTCCTCGCTGAGGATGCGCATGGTGATGAGCGGCGTGACCAGCAACAGAACGATGGCGGCGTCGCCGAGCAGGGGGGCGGCGATGAGGTCGGTCACGCCGGGCGCGCCCTCCAGGCCGACGAGTTGTGGCTGCAGGGTCATGAAATTGTCCACCTGGGCCAGGAACAGGTAGGCGAGGATAAACTGCACCACCGCCAGCACCGACCAGGCCAGGGGCGAGAGGAACAGGCTGCGTAGTTCGCGGGCGGCGATGGTGAAAATCATCATGCGGCCTCCGCATCCGGTTCGCGGGTGGTCAGCTCCACGAAGATCTGTTCCAGGCTGCGCTGTTCGGGGCTGAGTTCCCGCAATCGCCAGCCCTCGGCGGCGGCCCGCGCGGCCAGGGCCTCGGCGGGGTTGTCGCCCGAGAAGGCGAGGCGGAACCGACCTGGGGCCAGCGGCGTGACGCGCTCGATGCCGGGCATGACCTCCAGGGTCTGCAGGTCGGGCGGTGCCTGGCAGCCCAGGATCAGGGATTGAGTGGTCATTTGTTCCTGTAATTCCGCCAGGGTGGCGGAGAACACCAGCTGGCCGCGGTGGATGATCTGCACCCGGCTGCAGGTGGCCTGGACCTCGGGCAGGATGTGGGTGGACAGGATGATGCCGTGGTTTTCGCCCAGTTCGCGGATCAGCGCGCGGATCTCGCGGATCTGGATAGGATCCAGGCCCACCGTGGGCTCGTCGAGGATAACCACCGCCGGGTTGTGCAGGATGGCCTGGGCGATACCGACACGTTGCTGGAAACCCTTGGACAAATTGCCGATCAGGCGTCGCCGTACCTCTGTCAGGCCACAACGGGCCTGGGCCTGGTCCACGGCCCGGCCCAGCTCTCGGCCCGGTACCCGGTTCAGGTGGGCGCAGTAGCGCAGGTATTCCTGCACCGTGAGTTCCCGGTACAGGGGTGGCTGTTCGGGCAGGTAGCCGATGCGGGCCTTGGCCTGTTTGGGACGGTCCAGCAGGTCGATCCCGGCGACGCTGATGCGTCCCGCGCTGGGGGCGAGGTTGCCGGTGAGCATGCGCATGGTGGTGGTCTTGCCGGCGCCATTGGGGCCCAGAAAACCCAGCACCTCGCCCTTGGCCAGGCGAAAGCTCACGCCCTTGACGGCGCAGGTGTGGCCGAAGAAGCGTGTCAGGTGTTCCGCTGTAATCAGGACTTCCGTTGCCATCTGATTTATGATCCCCTCAACCGGACAGGCAGTCCGTGTTTATAATGACATGATACGCGGTAATCAACCCGCATTCCCGGAGCAGGGTATACCATGGGCCCGACGCCCGCCGAACCTTCCTACAGTCAGCGGTATGGCTTCGATGCCCAGTGGCGCCGGCAGCAGCTGGAGCTGCTGGGCCTGCCCGAATCCCCCGATGACTGCGCCGATCTGCTCCATGGCCACGTGCTGGCCGAGGGCGTGGCGGAGCAGGTGGTCACGGCCTTCTTCGAGCGCCTGCTGGGCCACGAACCGGCCCGGCGCCTGCTGAGCAGCTTCGATGTGGAACGCTTGCGCCATACCCAGCTGGACTACCTCAACAGCTTTGGGGTGGACTATGCCAGTGAGCGCTATTTCGAGGAGCGCCTGCGGGTGGGCATTGCCCATGCCCGTGTGGGGGTGCCGCTGAGTCTCTATCTCACCGCCTACAGCCTGTTGCAATCCCTGGTCCTGGAGCGGGTGTCGCGTACCGAGCTGACCCCGGACCAGGGCCGCAGGGTGGCGGCCTTCGTGCTGCGCATCACCGCCCTGGACATCGCCCTGGCCACCGAGGTCTATCACCTCGCCGGTGCCAGCACTCTGGAGGATTCGGTACAGCGCATTCGCGGGGAGGGCGAGGAGCTGCGCCAGGCCATGCGCAGCGACGACCTGACCGGGGTGCTGAACCGCGCCACGGTCATGGCCCAGTTGCAGCGTGCCCTGGAGGCCGCCCGCCGCACCGGTCAGTCCCTGTGCGTCATCATGGCCGACCTGGACTTCTTCAAGGCGGTCAATGACCGGCACGGCCACCTGGTGGGAGACGAGGTACTGCGCGGTGTGGCGTTGCGCATCAAGGCGGCGGTGCGCGAATTCGATTTCGTGGGCCGCTTCGGTGGCGAGGAGTTCCTGCTGGTGCTGGAAAATACCTCCCTGCACACCGCGCGCCAGGTGGCCGAGCGCGTGCGCCGGCGGGTCGGCGACAGCCCGTTGCACTGTGAGGCTGCGGAGGTGGTCATGACCCTTAGCCAGGGGCTGACCGAGGCAGGGGCGGGGGATGCCCCGGAGGGCCTGATCGACCGGGCCGACCGCGCCATGTACCGGGCCAAGCAGAGCGGGCGCAACTGCGTGGTAGTGGAATAAGCTACCGCTTGCGCAGGGGCAAATCGGGGCTATGGTATTATTCAAAGTTCCTGCAGTCCCGAGACGCCCCCATGCTCGACTCCCTCCTCGCAAGCCCTTGGCTCACCGGCCTGATCACGTTGCCCTGGTATGGCTATATCATGGTTGCGCTGGCCCTGACCCATGTCACCATCGTCAGCGTCACCCTCTACCTGCACCGCCACCAGGCCCACCGGGCCCTGGACCTGCATCCGGCGGTGGCGCATCTCTTCCGCTTCTGGCTCTGGTTCACCACCGGCATGGTCACCCGCGAATGGGTGGCGGTGCATCGCAAGCACCATGCCAAATGCGAGACCCCGGAAGATCCCCACAGCCCAGGGGTGAAGGGCATCGGCACCGTGCTCTGGCAGGGCGCGGAGCTGTACCAGGCGGCCGCGGCGCAGCCGGAACTGGTTTCCCACTACAGCCACGGTACTCCCGACGACTGGCTTGAACGCCACCTATACCGCCGCCATCACGCCCTGGGGGTGTCGCTGCTGCTGGTACTCCAGTTCCTGTTGTTCGGTTTTGCCGGCCTGGCCATCTGGGCCGTACAGATGTTGTGGATCCCCTTCTGGGCCGCCGGGGTGATCAATGGTATCGGGCACTGGGGCGGCTACCGCAATTTCGAGACCAGTGATGCCTCGCGCAACATCGTCCCCTGGGGCCTGCTGGTCGGTGGCGAGGAGCTGCACAACAATCATCACGCCTTTGCCAGTTCGGCACGCTTTTCCAGCCGCTGGTGGGAGCTGGACCTGGGCTGGGGCTATATCCGCCTGCTGGAGGCCCTGGGCCTGGCACGGGTGAAGAAGCTGGCGCCGCGGCCGGTGCTGCTGAGCAAGGACCAGGTCGACCTGGACACGGTGCGGGCGGTGGTGCTCGGCCGCCTGCAGGTGATGGCCGACTACGCCCGGCGCGTGGTCTGGCCGGTATTGCGCCAGGAAAGCCGGCCGCGCCTGGCTGGACGCTTTGGCCTGCGCCAGGCGCGTCGCCTGCTGATACGCGACCCCGGTCTGCTGGATGCCCGGGCCCGCGGCCGGCTGGAGCAGCTGCTGGCCTGTTGTCACAGCCTGCGCACCGTTTACCAGTTCCGCCAGCAGTTGCAGGCCGTGTGGGAGCGCCAGGTGGCCAGCCACGAACAGCTGCGCGCCGCCCTGCAGGACTGGTGCGCCCGGGCCGAGGCCACCGGCATCCAGGCCCTGGAGGAGTTCGCCCGGCGGTTGCGTGGCTATGGGCTGCAGCCGGTGGGGTAGTCTTTTTTGGGTTGGGAGTTGCGGAACGCAGAGGACGCAGAGATAAGGAGAACGCAGAGTTTTTAAGGAAGCTTTGAGCAATCCGTCATTGCGAGCGAAGCGAGGCAATGACAGGAATCAGTGAATCAATCAGTGTTCCCTTAATTCTGCTTATGCAAATTCGCGCTTGCAGATTTCCTGACCGGCGCCGCGGAAAACACAATAACTCTCCGTGTTCTCCTTAACTCTGCGTCCTCTGCGTTCCGCAACTCCCAAGTTAAAACCTTGCACAAAAAAAACCCGGCACTGCCGGGTTTTTCACGTGCGTCTTCCGTGAGCCGGGATTACTTGATCTTGGCTTCCTTGTACATCACGTGCTTGCGTACCACCGGGTCGAACTTCTTCAGTTCGAGCTTGTCGGGCATGGTGCGCTTGTTCTTGGTCGTGGTGTAGAAATGACCGGTGCCGGCGCTGGAGACGAGCTTGATCTTGTCACGCATGATGGATTACCTCAGACCTTTTCGCCGCGGGCGCGCATTTCGGCCAGGACGGTGTCGATGCCCTTCTTGTCGATGATGCGCATGGCCTTGGAGGACAGACGCAGGCGTACCCAGCGATTCTCGCTTTCCACCCAGAACCGGTGGCTGTGCAGGTTGGGCAGAAACCGCCGCCGGGTCTTGTTGTGGGCGTGGGAGACATTATTGCCGGTGGTCGGCCGTTTTCCCGTCACCTGACATACTCTGGACATCGTTCCATCCTCGAAATCAATAAAATACCGCCACAGGGACGGTCAAGGGCCGCAATTTATACCAGAGACCGCGGTCCGGGGCAAGGTCGGCCGTGCCGATTCCCTATAAAAGACCGCGCTCGGCGAAGGAGACCGTTTCCCCGTCGCCGACCACCAGGTGGTCCAGCACCCGGATGTCCACCAGCCGCAGGGCATCGGTGAGGCGACGGGTGAGCTGCTGGTCCGCCTGGCTGGGCTCCGCCACCCCGGAGGGGTGGTTGTGGGCCAGGATCAGGGCCGCGGCGTTGAGCTGCAGGGCGCGTTTCACCACCTCGCGGGGGTGCACGCTGGCGCCGTCCAGGGTGCCCCGGAACAGCTCCTCGCAGGCGATGACCCGGTGGCGGGTGTCCAGGAACAGGCAGCTGAACACCTCGTAGGGCAGATCCCGGAGCCGGGCGTGCAGGTAGCGGCGGGTGGTATCCGGGCTGGTAAGGGGGTCGGCGCGCTGGAGCTGTTCCCCCAGGTGACGCCGCGCCATCTCCAGGCAGGCCTGTAGCAGGGCGTACTTGGCCTGGCCCAGGCCATGGCCGGAACAAAAGGTCTTCGTATCGGCATTGAGCAGGGCGCGCAGGCCGCCGAACCGGGCGAGCAGCTCGCGGGCCAGGTCCACGGCACTGCACCCGGCCACCCCGGTACGCAGGAAGATGGCCAGCAACTCGGCATCGGACAGGGCCTGGGGGCCGCGCGCCAGCAGTTTTTCCCGTGGCCGCTCGGCCTCCGGCCAGTGGCGGATGGACATGACAACCTCCTTGTTGTCCTGGTACGGGGCAAGTGTCGCCCAGCTGCGTGCAGGATTCCAGCGGCGGTGCGATTCGGCCTGGGATCTGTGGGGGCTTGGAGGTTTATATCATCAAAACTTCGAAAACCTTTCAGACGCCAAGGTCGCCAAGATATCTTTATCTTGATTAATCCTGTGGCATAACTGGTCGCACTGCGAACTAGGAAGACGATCTGCCGCCACGCATTTTATCCCGATTCACCTTGGCGGTCTTGGCGATTATGAGGTTTGCATCCTCAAAACCCCGAAAACCTTTCAGACGCCAAGTGCGCCAAGAACGCCAAGGTCACCAAGATATCGTTATGTATATCAATCATGTGGCACAGTCGGCCGCACTGTGATCAATCAAGGCAATCCGCCATTACACGATTTCATCCCTGTTAATCTTGGCGTCCTTGCGGCGAGGAATTTCCCGATGATCCGCCCCGCCTTTTTGGTACACTGCCGCAGATGAACTGCCTGACCTCCAAACGCATCCTGCTGGGCATCACCGGTGGCGTCGCGGCCTACAAGGCCGCCGAGCTGGTGCGGCGCCTGCGCGAACGGGGCGCCGAAGTGCGCGTGGTCATGACCAAGGCCGCCCAGGCCTTCATCACACCCCTGACCCTGCAGGCCCTGTCCGGCCAGCGCGTGCATACGGACCTGCTCGACCCGGAGGCCGAGGCCGCCATGGGCCACATCGAGCTGGCGCGCTGGGCCGATGCGGTGCTGGTGGCGCCGGCCACGGCGGATTTCCTCGCCCGCCTGGCCCAGGGCCGGGCCGACGACCTGCTCGCCACCCTGTGCCTGGCCACCAAGGCTCCCCTGGCCGTGGCCCCGGCCATGAACCAGACCATGTGGACCAATCCCGCCACCCGGGACAACCTGGCCCTGCTGACGCGGCGCGGGATCCGGGTCTGGGGGCCGGCGGAGGGGGTCCAGGCCTGCGGCGAGACCGGACCGGGCCGCCTGCTGGAGCCGGAGGCCTTGCTGGAACGGCTCGATGGCCTGTTTGCCGGCGGCGCGCTGGCGGGGCGACGGGTACTGATCACCGCCGGGCCCACCCGTGAGGCCATCGATCCGGTGCGTTTCCTCAGCAACCGCAGCTCCGGCAAGATGGGGTATGCCCTGGCCGCGGCCGCCGTCGAGGCCGGTGCCGCGGTGACCCTGGTGAGCGGTCCGGTGGCCCTGGACTGCCCGCCAGGCGTGACCCGCCTGTGGGCCGAGGACGCTCTGACCATGCATGCCCTGGTACAGGAACGGGCCGCGCAGGCCGATATCTTCATCGCCACCGCGGCGGTGGCCGATTACCGCCCGCGCCAGGTGGCGACGGCCAAGCTCAAGAAGGATGCCGCCACCCTGAACCTGGAGCTGGAGCGCAATCCCGACATCCTGGCGGCGGTGGCGGCCATGCCGAAGGCCCCTTTCTGCGTGGGTTTTGCCGCCGAGACCGAAAACCTAGTGGCCCATGCCCGGAAGAAGCGCCTGGCTAAGGGTCTGGACCTGGTGGCCGCCAACTGGGTTGGCGCCCCCGGGCAGGGTTTCGACAGCGATGACAATGCCCTGGAGCTGTTCTGGGAGGGTGGGCAGGAGAGCCTGCCGGAGGCGCCGAAGACCCGTCTGGCCCGCGAGCTCATCGGGATCATTGCGCGGCTGTACCAGGAAAAATATCCGCAAGGGACACCACAGGATTTGCATGCACAGGATTCAGCTTAAGATTCTCGATCCCCGGATCGGCACCGATATCCCCCTGCCCGAATACGCCACCGCCGGTTCGGCGGGCATGGACCTGCGCGCCTGCGTGCCGGCACCCCTGCTGCTGGCACCGGGTGCCACGGAACTGATCCCTACCGGTATCGCCATCCACATCGGCGACCCGGAGCTGGCCGCGGTACTGCTGCCGCGCTCGGGTCTGGGCCACAAGCATGGCATCGTATTGGGCAATCTCACCGGCCTGATCGACTCCGACTATCAGGGACAGCTGTTCGTGTCCTGCTGGAACCGTAGCAGTAACCCCTTCACCATCGAGCCGGGGGAACGCATTGCCCAGATGGTGCTGGTGCCCGTGGTGCAGGCCCACTTCGATGTGGTGGATGAATTCACGGCCACCGAGCGGGGCACCGGCGGCTTCGGACACACGGGCCGCGGCTGAGCGCGGTTCAGGACTTGCAGGGCAGGGATTTCATGAAGTTCTCCATTCCCAGTTTCAAGAAAAAGACCGGGGCCGCGGCTCCGGAGCCTGGACCCCGGGGTGGGGTGAGCGTCAAGGGTGTCGGCATCGGCCTGTTCCTGGTCCTGTTGCCACTATTGCTGTTACCGGTCGCGGCCCTCTATTGGTCGGCCACCCACTCCCTGCAACAGGCCGACCAGCGCGAAACCCGTCTGGCGGCGGAGCATTTCGCAGACCGGGTGGCGGGCTGGGTGGCGGGCCAGGCACGCACCCTGGAACGACTCGCCGCCGATGCGGAGCTGGCGCGTCTGCTGGACTCGGGTGCTCGCGAAGCCTGGGCCACTCGTGCCGAAGAACTGGAACGGTACTTCCCCCAGGCCATGCGGGTGCGCCTGATCGAACCCGGTGTGCAGGAGGTGGACATGGAGGCCACCCCGCCCCTGAGTTATGCCGCACTGGATCTCTTGCGCGAGTCCGAAACCCGTGAGACCCCTCCGGGCATGGAGGCGCATATGTCCGGCACGCCCCAGCAGCACCTCAACCTGGTGCGCCGGGTGCTCGATCCCGGTGGCCGACGCATCGTCGGCCACATCCTGGTGAGCTATGCGGTGGAAGAGCTGCAGGCCATCCTCGCCGGCCCCGGCGTGCCGGGGTACGTGGAGCTGCAGCAGACTGCCCAGGGCGCCCCCCTGACGCTGGCCCGGCGCGGTGAGGCCGATCTGCGCCAAGGCCCGGCGGTCGTCTCGGTTGCCATTGCCGGCAGCCGCTGGACCCTGGCCCTGTGGCCCGGGGACCAGGCCGCCAGCGCGGCGCGTCAACTGGGCCTCACGGGCCTGGTGGCGAGCGCCGCTGCCGCGCTCCTGCTGGCCCTGATCCTGTTCCTGGGTTTCCGGCGCCTGTTGCAGGCGCTGCGCACCGACCAGGTAAGCCTGATCAACCTGGTGAAGGACATGCGCGACGGCCGCGCCCAGCCCGGTCGCCAGGCCCGGCTGCTGGAGTTGCGCGATGCCCTTGGCATCATGGCCCGTACCGCCGGTGCCGGTGCTGCCCGTACTCCCGCTGGTGCCGCCCGGAGCAAGCCGGCTGCCGCCGCCGAGGCCGCGGCCCCGGAAGCATCCGAGCCCGAATTGCTCTTCGACCACGATGTCCTGGACATCTCCCAGATCGGGGTCGATGACGTCAGCGTCGACCCGGCCATTTTCCGTGCCTATGACATTCGCGGCATCGTGGGTCAGTCCCTGACACCGGAAACGGTGTACGAAATCGGACGTGCCATCGGCAGCGAGGCCTTCGAGCGGGGCCAGCAGACGGTGGCCGTGGCCCGTGATGGCCGTCTTTCGGGGCCGGAGCTCACCGATGCCCTGATCCGCGGTCTGGTGGCCACCGGACGTGATGTGAAGGACCTGGGCATGGTGCCCACGCCGGTGCTCTATTTCGCGGCCCACTATCTCGATACCCTGTCGGGGGTGATGGTCACCGGTAGCCACAATCCTCCCGACTACAACGGCTTCAAGATCGTGCTGGCGGGCGAGACCCTGTCCGGCAACGCCATCCAGGATCTGCGGCGGCGCATCCAGGACGGCGACCTGTTGAGCGGCGACGGGTCCGTGGAGCAGGTGGATGTGCTGCCCGATTACCTCGAGCGCATCAAGGCCGACGTGATCCTGCCGCGCCCCCTGAAGGTGGTGGTCGATTGCGGCAATGGCGTGGCCGGCGTGGCCGCGCCGCGCCTGCTGCGGGAGCTGGGCTGCGAGGTGATCGAGCTCTACTGCGACGTGGATGGTACCTTCCCCAATCACCATCCCGATCCCAGCCGGGCTGAGAACCTCGGTGCCCTGATCCGCGCCGTGGGCGAGCATGGCGCCGACCTGGGTTTTGCCTTCGATGGCGACGGTGACCGCATCGGGCTGGTGGCTTCCGGCGGTGAGATCATCTGGCCCGACCGTTTGATGATGCTCTACAGCATGGACCTGCTGAACCGCAATCCCGGCGGCCTCATCCTCTATGACGTGAAGTGCTCACGCAACCTGGCACGCATCATCCGCGATTTCGGCGGCGATCCAGTGATGTCGCAGACCGGCCATTCCCTGATCAAGGCACGCATGAAGGAGACCGGTGCCCTGCTGGCGGGTGAGATGAGCGGCCACATCTTCTTCCAGGAACGCTGGTATGGCTTCGATGACGCACTCTATGCCGCCGCCCGCCTGTTGGAGATACTGGCCAACGACCACCGCACCTCCAGCAGCGTCTTCGCCATGCTGCCAGACAGCGTCAACACCCCGGAGATGCAGGTGCCCATGGCGGAGGGCGAGCCCCATCCCTTCATGGACCGCCTGCTGGCCAGCGCCCATTTCGAGAACGCCCACGTGCATACCATCGATGGCATGCGGGTGGAATTCAGCGATGGCTGGGGACTGGTGCGGGCATCCAATACCACGCCGGTGCTGGTGCTGCGTTTCGAAGCCGACGACGAGGATGCCTTGCGTCGTATTCAGGAGGACTTCCGCCGGGCGATGCTGCAGGTGGAGCCGGAGTTGCAGTTGCCTTTCTAGCCCGGGTACCGGAATCCTTGTAGGAGCGGGCTCTGGCCGCGAAGGGCAGTGGCACATCCGTTCGCGGCCAGAGGCCGTTCCTACAGTGGGTGTGCCTGGCATGGTGTGTACCTTTGCGCCTTGACAGGCTTGCAGGTAGGCTATGCGCTTTCCTCGCCCGCAACCGTGAATGCCATGAGCCTTTCCAACGACCAAGCCATGAACGTCGCCCACGTGCTGACCGAGGCGATGCCCTATATCCGCCGTTTCAGCGAAAAGACGGTGGTGATCAAGTATGGCGGCAACGCCATGGTGGACGAAAAGCTCAAGGAAGGCTTCGCCCGCGACATCGTGCTCATGAAGCTGGTCGGCATCAACCCCGTCATCGTCCATGGCGGCGGCCCGCAGATCGGTCAGTTGCTGGAGCGCATCGGCAAGAAGTCGGAATTCGTCCAGGGCATGCGTGTCACCGACGAGGAAACCATGGATGTGGTGGAGATGGTGCTCGGTGGCCTGGTGAACAAGGAGATCGTCAGCCTCATCAATAGCCATGGCGGCCGCGCCGTCGGCCTCACCGGCAAGGATGGCGGCCTGATTCACGCACGCAAGTTGAAGATCTCCCGACAATCACCGGAGATGCAGGCCCCGGAGATCATCGATATCGGCCATGTGGGTGAGGTGGCCAGCATCGATGCCTCGGTGGTGGACATGCTGGTGCATAGCGATTTCATTCCAGTCATCGCCCCCATCGGGGTGGGCGAGGATGGCCAGGCCTACAACATCAACGCCGATTTGGTGGCGGGTCGCATGGCCGAGGTGCTGGGGGCGGAGAAGCTGATCCTGCTCACCAATACCCAGGGCCTGCTCGACAAGGAGGGACGACTGTTGACAGGGCTGAACTCGGAGCAGGTGAACGCGCTGATTGCAGATGGCACCATCCACGGTGGCATGCTGCCCAAGATCGGCTGCGCCCTGTCGGCGGTGCAATCGGGCGTGCGCGCGGCCCACATCATCGATGGCCGGGTGGAGCATGCGGTATTGGTGGAATTGTTCACGGACGAGGGCATTGGCACCCTGATCCGCGGCTAGCGTATCCCGGCGGCCTCGGCCTTCTGCTGCTCTTCTTCCCGCAGGCGCATCAGTTCGCGGAAACGCTGAATGTCCGCCTCGTACTTGGCGCGGGTTTCCTGCTGCTCCTGCTCCTTCTGGACAATGTAGGTCTCGTTGTTCTCGATCTGCTGGCGCGCGGAGCGGATGTCCTCATGCAGGGTATCGGGCACGGCCTTGCCGCTGCGCTCCAGGTTGGCGGCCCGGGTGGTCAGCTCCGCCAGCCGGTCACGCAGGTTTTCGATGCGCCCCTGGGTGACGCGGATGATGGCGTCGATGGCGCTTACCTTGCCGTCGCGGGTCATGATGATTTCGTCTTCGTTACTGAAGGTGTCGAGCAGGATCCGGTCCCGTACCTGTTGCTGGCGACGAAGCTCCGCCTTTTCCGCTTCAATCTTCGCCAGACGCTGTGCCTCGGCCAGCTCCTCGGGGGTTTTGGCGCGTTCCTTCACCTCCACGGTGATGCCCTGCTCGTTCAGCCGCCGTTGTTCCTTTTCGGCATACTGGGGCGGGATCCGATCACCGTAATGTACATTGCCCTGTTCATCCGTCCACTTGTACAGGCCGGCCTGTACCGCGCCGGTCAGGCCTGCGCCCAGGGTGGTGGCGAGCAGCAGGGTGGCGGTGAGGCTGGCTGGTAACTTCATGCTGTGGAGTTTCCTTGATGCTGGATGAATGACCCGACTGGGTTGCTGACATTGTAACGCGAACCGGAATGCGATGAATTCGCTCGAACAACTGCTGCTGTTCCTGATTTCCCTGCTGGCGAACCTGTTCTCGGCCTTTGCCGGGGGTGGCGCCGGGCTGATCCAGCTGCCGGCACTGATCTTCCTGGGCCTGCCCTTCGCCGTTGCCCTGGCGACACATAAAGTCGCCAGTGTTGCACTGGGTATCGGCGCCACCCTGCGCCACTTGAGGGAGGAGCCACTGGAGCGTCGCTTCGCCCTGTACCTCCTGGCCACGGGCCTGCCCGGGGTGGTGCTGGGGGCCCATCTCATCATCCATGTGCCGGACCGGGCAGCGGAAATCGCCCTGGGCCTGCTGACGGCCGGGCTGGGCGTCTACTCCGTGCTGCGGCCGGGGCTGGGCCAGGTGCAGGCGGTCCTGCACCGCGACCGCTGGGGCTACGGGGTGGGCGGGCTGGTGTTGTTCGTGATCGGGGTGCTGAACGGCTCACTCACCTCGGGCACCGGCCTGTTCGTCACCCTCTGGTTGGTGCGCTGGTTCGGACTCGACTACCGCCGCGCCGTGGCCTACACCCTGATCCTGGTGGGGATGTTCTGGAACGGCACCGGCGCGCTGGTGCTGGGGGCACTGAGCGAGATCCGCTGGAGCTGGCTGCCGGCCCTGCTCCTGGGCTCCCTGCTGGGCGGCTACCTCGGCGCCCACCTGGCCATCGTCAAGGGCAACCGTTGGATCAAGCGGGTGTACGAGGTCATCACCCTGGCGGTGGGGTTGAAGCTGATCCTCGGCTGAATGGTGCCACTAAGTCGCTCCCATGGTGCCACTAAGTTGCCCCGGCGCTGCGGAACGCGGAGAACGCGGAGACGCAGAGCACGCAGAGGATTCATGGAATTGCTGAAAAAGGACCACATCATTGGCCACGGAACCCACGGAAGAACACGGAATAATCGAATTTTCCGTGGATTCCGTGGGTTCCGTGGCTAGAAAGGGATTATTACCGCTATCCAGCCAGATTTCCTCGTCAGGTCGGACACGGGTGGTTTTACATTCACAACTCTGCGTTCTCTGCGTCTCCGCGTTCTCCGCGTTCCGCGGCGCCCAGGCCCAGGAAGGACACTGCGCCCCATACTCCGCCCGGTAGGCACGAATGCGTTCCAGGGTGTCGGCGGTGCCCAGGCCCAGGAAGGACACTACACCCCATACTCCGCCCGGTAGGCACGAATGCGTTCCAGGGTGTCGGCGTTGCCGGCGCCGCCTTCCAGCCAGGCCTGCAGGTCGGCGAGGGTGACGATGCTGGTCACCGGCAGGCCCAGGTCCTGCTCGACCTCCTGGATGGCCGAGCGTTCGCCGCGGCCGCGCTCCTGGCGGTCCAGGGCGATCACCACGCCAGCGGGAGTGGCGCCGGCGGCCTGGATGATGTCCACGGATTCGCGAATGGCGGTGCCGGCGGTGATGACGTCGTCGACGATGAGCACCCGGCCCTGCAGGGGCGCGCCGACCAGGTTGCCGCCCTCGCCATGGTCCTTGGCCTCCTTGCGGTTGAAGCACCAGGGCAGGTCACGTTCGAAATGGTCGGCCAGGGCGATGCCGGTGGCGGCCGCCAGCGGGATGCCCTTGTAGGCGGGCCCGAACAGCACATCGAAATCGCGGCCGGCGTTGACGATGGCCTGGGCGTAGAAGCGGCCCAGCCGCGCCAGGTGGCGGCCGGTGTTGAACAGGCCGGCGTTGAAGAAATAGGGGCTGACGCGCCCGGATTTCAGGGTGAACTCGCCGAAGCGCAGCACGCCGGCGTCGATGGCGAATTCCAGAAAGGCCTGCTGGTAATCCTGCATGGGAATGACTGCCTGGAGTGGGAAAGGCCGGTATGATACCCGTTTCCGCCTGTTTGGAGAACGCATGCGTGTCATCACGGCCAACCTCAACGGCATCCGTTCCGCCGCCCGCAAGGGCTTTTTTCCCTGGATGCTGCGTCAGAAGGCCGATGTGGTCTGCCTCCAGGAGACCAAGGCGCAAGTCCACCAGCTGGAGGATCCGGTGTTTCATCCGCGCGGCTACCATGCCTACTTTCACGATGCCGAGAAGAAGGGCTACAGCGGCGTGGCCATCTATAGCCGTCACAAGCCGGACCGGGTGATCGCAGGACTGGGCTGGCCGGACGTGGATGCCGAGGGGCGTTACCTGGAGGTGCGCTTCGGACCACTCAGCGTGGTGTCCCTGTACCTCCACTCCGGCTCCTCCAGCGAGGAACGCCAGCGCTGCAAGTTTTCCATGATGGAGCGCTTCCTGCCGCTTCTGCAGCGCATGCGCCGGCGACGCCGCGAATACATCATCTGCGGTGACTGGAACATCGCCCACAAAGAGATCGACCTGAAGAACTGGCGCGGCAATCTGAAGAACTCCGGCTTCCTGCCCGAGGAGCGCGCCTGGATGGAGGAGTTGTTCACCCGCGTCGGCTACGTGGATGCCTTCCGCCAGGTGGATCCCCGTCCCGACCAGTACACCTGGTGGTCCAACCGCGGCCAGGCCTGGGCGAAGAACGTGGGCTGGCGCATCGACTACCAGGTCACCACGCCACGTATCGGCCAACTGGTGCGGGCGGCGCGAATTTACAAGGAACAGCGCTTCTCCGACCATGCACCCCTGATTATGGATTACGACTACAAACTCTGATGCAACCGCGCAAGGACAGGGTACAGGCATGGTAAAGCGCGGCACAGCCGAACTGCTGTGGACGGTGTTCTCGGGGCGCATGCTGGTGGCACTGCTGATGGGCTTCGTTTCCGGCCTGCCGCTGCTGCTCACCGGTTCGGTGCTGCAGGCCTGGATGCGGCAGGAGGGTGTGGACCTCGGCACCATCGGCCTGTTCGCCCTGGTGGGGCTGCCCTACACCCTGAAATTCGTCTGGGCGCCCCTGGTGGATCGCTATACCCCATCCCTGCTGGGTCGCCGCCGCGGCT
>DATHUT010000278.1:0-2055 GCA_035462005.1 Gammaproteobacteria bacterium
AGAAAATCATGGACGAATACGTCGGCGGCATCAGCACTCAGTACATGACCAGCGAACCGATGCTCAACCGCGGCCTCGAGCTGCTCACCATGTTGAAGGAAGACCTCGACCATATCGGCGCCGAGGACCTGCACCAGCTGCAGCGCGCCTGGGAGCTCAGCCACCGGGTCTGGACCTCGGAGGCCGTGCTCCGGCACACGCTATACCGGCAGGAAACACGGTGGCCGGGCTATTACTATCGGGGGGATTTTCCGAAGCTTGACGACACCGACTGGCATGCCTTCACCGCGTCCCGCTACGACGCGACGACCGGCGAATGGCAGATGAGCAAGCTGCCGGTGCATCACATTATTGCGTGAATGGAAGGCCGTTCTTTTCTGGATACAGCCAGGTCAAATTGATACGACAGGCCAGATGGATCGGGCGGGTACTCGGCAAAAACGGCCTGATACATGGGCGGCTTGCCGACATCCCGCAACTCACGGCAGCAGTTTGATGATTCCCTCAGCATGTCCTCGGCCGACGTTCCATAAGGCAGGATGCGCGCCAGGCTGCCGCCAGGATCGATCACATAGGTGTTCACGGTGTGATCAACGGTGTAGCTGGAGCCGGTCGGCACGTAGCGGAACCGCGCGGCGTACTGTTCCGTCACCTTGCGCAATTCCTGCTCGCTCCCGGTCAGCGCCATGATTTCATGGCCGAAATGGCCCATGTAGGCATCCAGCACCTCGCGGGTATCCCGCTGCGGATCCAGGCTGACGAAAATGGGCTGAACCTGATGCTTCCTTTCAGGCGGAAGCAAAGACAGCAACTGCTTGAACTGGAACAGTTCGGCGGGACACATCTCGGGACAGTGGGTGAACCCGAAATACATCAGCACCACCTTGCCCCGCAGCGACAGCAGCGATACGGCTTCCCCCTCGGTGGTGTGAAGCGTGAAGTCCCCACCGATCGTTTTCCCTGCCGACACGGGTACTGCAGCCAGACACATGGCAAGGCAGTAAAGCAGTGCGCGCAGGATCTTCATGCAGTCGTTCCTATTCCCAATCCCATGTCGGCTCTCACGGGTGCACCCTGGCCCGGTCAGGGCTTTTCCTGGAATGATTCCATGTAGACATTGGCCGGATCGCGGGTCGGTACCGGAAGCGTCGCCGAAGCGCTGCGGGCGTCGCGGGCAAGCGCCTCGGCGTTGTCTCCAGTGAGGGTTTTCAGGAAGGCCACGAGGGCGGCCTTTTCCGCGGCATCGAGGCCGAGCGGGGCCAGCAGTGGCGACCGGTTGTCGTTGTCGATGCCGCCTTGGTCGTAGAACGCCACCACCGCCTCCAGGGTCGGCAGCGAGCCGTCATGCATGTAGGGCGCGGTCAGCGCCACGTTGCGCAGCATGGGCGTCTTGTAGGCCCAGCGATCCTGGAGGTCGGTGGTGACTTCGTAGCGGCCCACATCGGGCTGGGGCGGCTCGAAGGCGCTCAACAGGCTGCCCTCGACCTCGACGAACACGCTGGGGGCGAGCTGGACCCGGTAGCTGCTGCGTTCCGGGACCATGGTGCGCTCCCAGCCGATGCCGGTGTTGTGGAATTGGTGGTCGGTGAAGAGGGCGGACTGCTCGCCGATCAGATGGCAGGCCGCGCAGCGGCCCTTGCCGGTGAAGATGCGGAAGCCGCGCTGCGCCTGCGCATCGAGGGCGGCGGTGTCGCCGCCGTAGCGCCAGCGGTCGAAGCGCGAATTGCCCGAGACCAGGGTGCGCTCGTAGCTGGCGATGGCCTGGCCGATGCGCTCGGCGGTGACCGGGCCGCCGAAGGCTGCCTCGAACAGCCCCTTGTATTCGGGCAACTGGCGCAGCTTCTCGGTGACGTAGCCCACCGAGGGCATGCCCATTTCCCCCCTGGTGAGGAGCGGCCCCCAGACCTGATCCTTCAGGTGGGGCTCGCGGCCGTCGTGGAAGAAGCTGCGCTGGTAGCCGACGTTGTAGAGGGTGGGCGCATTGCGCCGCAGGCTGCGGCCTTCCATCCCGATGGACGCGCCCAGCTCGTTGGAGGTGAAGCCCTGCTCGGGCAC
>DATHUT010000279.1:0-2395 GCA_035462005.1 Gammaproteobacteria bacterium
CGAACATGGAACTACAGGACCGCGACCTGCTGCGCCAGCAGGCCTACATCAACGGCGGCTGGGTGGATGCCGACAGCGGCGCCCGGCATCCCGTGCATAACCCCGCCAATGGCGAGCGGATCGCCCATGTGCCCGATTGCGGCGCGGCCGAGACCGCGCGCGCCATCGAGGCCGCCCATGCCGCGCTGCCCGCATGGCGCGCCCTGACGGCCAAGGAGCGCGCGCGGCTGCTGCGTCGCTGGTACGACCTGATCATGGAACACCAGGAGGACCTGGCCCACATCCTTACCCTGGAAATGGGCAAGCCGCTCACCGAGGCGCGCGGCGAGATCGCCTACGGTGCTGCTTACATCGATTGGTTCGCGGAGGAGGGCAAGCGGGTCTACGGCGAGATTATTCCCGAGCCCGTGGCGGGCCGGCGCATCCTCGCCACCCGCGAGCCCGTGGGCGTGGCCGCCACCATCACCCCCTGGAACTTCCCCAACGCCATGATCACCCGCAAGGTGGGCCCGGCTCTGGCGGCCGGTTGCACCGTGGTTTCCAAGCCCGCCGAGGCCAGTCCGCTGTCGGCGCTGGCGCTGGCGGAGCTGGCCGACCGTGCCGGCATCCCCGGCGGTGTGTTCAACGTGGTGACCACCGCGCAGGCGGCGACGGTGGGCGACGAGCTGTGCGCCAGCCCCTTGGTGCGCAAACTCAGCTTCACCGGCTCCACCAAGGTGGGCAAGCTGCTCATGAAACAGTGTGCCGCCACCCTCAAGCGCCTGTCCCTGGAACTGGGCGGCAACGCGCCCTTCATCGTCTTCGACGATGCCGACCTGGACGCGGCGGTACAGGGCGCCATGGCCTCCAAGTACCGCAACGCCGGCCAGACCTGTGTGTGCGCCAACCGCCTGCTGGTGCAGGACGGCATCTACGATGCCTTCGTCGAACGCCTGGGTCGGGCTGTGGCGGAACTGCAGGTGGGCTCCGGCCTGGACGAGGGTGTGCAACAGGGACCGCTGATCAATGACGCGGCGGTGGAGAAGGTGGAGCACCACATTCAGGACGCCCTGGACAAGGGCGCGCGCCTGGTGACCGGCGGCAAGCGCCATGAGAAGGGTGGCAACTTCTTCCAGCCCACGGTGCTGGCCGATGTCACCCCGGCCATGGTCTGCGCCCGCGAGGAGACCTTCGGGCCCCTGGCGCCGGTGTTCCGCTTCCACACGGAGGAGGAGGCCATCCGCATGGCCAACGACACCGAGTTCGGCCTGGCGTCCTATTTCTACGCCCGCGACATCGGCCGCGTGTGGCGCGTGGCCGATGCCCTGGAATACGGCATCGTGGGCATCAACGAGGGCATCATCTCCACCGAGGTGGCGCCCTTTGGCGGCATGAAGGAATCGGGTTACGGCCGCGAGGGCTCGCGCCATGGCATCGAGGAATACCTGGAGATCAAATACCGCTGCATGGGCGGGCTGGGCTGAAAAAAGAAACCCCGCCAGGGTGGCGGGGCAAACACGGTACTAACACACTGCTACGAGCTGTGTACAAGCTACCGGCAATCCCGGCCCGCCACATTGATCCAGATCAAAACCAGGGGAATTACCCGCATCCCAACCCGGAAATACCTGAGTGGCCGACTCGGGATTGCGGCCCATCGGCCAAGCCATTATCCTAGACAGGCCTGATCAGGAATTCCCTGAGACCATTATTGAACAGGATTGAACGATGCAAAGTGAAATGGGTGGTGACGGCGGCAGCTGCGCGGCGGGCGAACCCTTCGCCCTGCAAGTCCTGGGCGACGACATGGAGCCGGAATTCGAAAACGGCGTCATCATCGTCGTCGACCCCGAGGGCGTGGTGGAGAACGGCTGCTACGTGGTGGCCGTCGTGAACGAGGAATACACCTTCCGCCAGTTGGTGTGGGACGAGGCCAGGCGCTATTTCCTCAAGCCCCTCAACGAAGCCTACGAGACCGTGGAGATCCCCAACCTGCAAGGGGTGAAGGGCGTGGTGGTGCAGAAGGCAGGGCGACGGCGCAGCGAGCGCAAGCATTATATGTGAACCCGTCGCAGCATAAAAAAAACCGCCTCATGGCGGTTTTTTTTATGCTGCTCAGTGGCGGTGTACCGCGAATTACTTACGCTTGCGAGCCAACAGCATGCCTGCCACACCGATGCCGATAAGGGCCCAGGTGGCCGGTTCCGGAACCGGCGTGGGTACTGGGGCGGTACCTGCCCAGCTGGCGGCTGAAACGAGTAGCAGCGAGAGGGTCATAATCAGTTTTTGCATGATGGTTCTCCTTGGGTCCCATGGTTGTACGTTATACTGCTTGCCGGGATTGCGTTTACAGCCGATGCCGCGCTGAAGATACCATGCATGGACTGTTCCAGCACAATAATTAATTTTGAATACA
>DATHUT010000280.1:0-4990 GCA_035462005.1 Gammaproteobacteria bacterium
CAGTAGTTCATGCAGTGCCTCTCGATGTTCCGCCGTGACGGATTATTCAGGGGTTCCCCAAGATGTTTCTACTCTATTTGCCCGATAATCCGCACCCCACCCTCGGTGGCAATGGCGTGCAGGGGCACGTCCCAGGGTGCGCCGTCCAGGCGCGGTACCTGCTGGCATTCATGGGCCAGGCCGATCAGGCGTGGCTTTTTCCAGCACCGGCGCCGGTTGAGGAAGGCGAGGCTGCGGTCGTAGAAGCCGCCGCCCATGCCGAGGCGGTTGCCGCGCGGGTCGAAGCCCACCAGCGGCGCCAGCACCAGGTCCAGTTCGATGCTATTGGCGCGTTCGCGGTGGATGCGCAGGGGTTCGGCGATGCCGAAGCGGTTGCGCACCAGGGGGTCGCCGTCCCGGAAGGGGGCGAACCAGAGCCGGTTGTGGCCGTAGGGCACCAGCACCGGCAGATACACCGTCTTGCCCAGTTCCCAGGCGCGCCACACCAGTGGCATGGGGTCCATCTCGCCATCCACCGGCAGGTAGGCGGCGATGCGCCGGCTGTTCAAAAGCAGGGGGTGGCGGGCTAGATGCCAGGCCAGGGCGTCGGCATGGGCGGCGCGCTGTTCGGGACTCAGGGCCCGGCGCGCATCACGCAGTCGTTTACGAACGTCGGATCGGCTGGGCATGTGGGAGTGAAGGAAGCTTGCCTGGGCTCATTCGGGTTGCAGCCTCGGAACACGGAGAACGCAGAGACACGGAGATCACGGAGATTTTTCATTAAAAAAACTCTGTGATCTCCGTGCCTCCGTGGTCTCTGCGTTTTGCAGCGCTTACTTGAAGTAAGTGCCAACCGGGAATTAGGAGGCATCCTCCGCACATGCCGTCGCGGGGCGTGGGCCTTGAACCAGTGGTTCAAGGGGGGACAACGCCGGTATCGTTAGGCTTTCCGCACCAGGCGGACCTGCGCACGGACACCGAACAGACTCGTCCCCGGGGATCGTACTTAGGCTCAAGGGAGTGACGACCCGCTAACGAACACGGCAGGGGATGCCTGAATCAAACTTGGGACCAGTATACACCGGGTGTCCCCGGCTTACAGCTCCAGCTGGTTGCCGCTGTTCAGCGCCATTTCGATCTTGCTCTGCAGGGCGCGGATGCGGTTGCTGACGGTGGTTTGGTAGTCGTCTTTCTGGCCCTGGCGATCCAGCAGCTCATGGGCGATGTTCAGTGCCGCCATGACCGCGATACGGTCGGCGCCGACTACCTTGCCCGAGGCGCGGATTTCGCGCATCTTGCCGTCCAGGTACTGGGCCGAGGCGACCAGGGCGGCACGCTCATCCTCGGGGCAGGACACCAGGTAGTCCTTGTCCAGGATCTGCACCGTGACCGGTTTGACGTCCTTGCTCATGCGCCTTGTTCCATGGCCTTGAGGCGGTTGATCATGGCTTCGACCCGGCTGCGCGCCAGTTCGTTCTTCTCGATCAGGCCGGCCCGTTCTGCCGACATGTTGTCCTGTTGGGCACGCAGGGAACGGTTTTCCGCTTTCAGGCGCTGAATGGTCTGAATGAGCTCGTCGAGCCGGAACTCCAGCTTCTTGAGTTCCTGCTCCGTGACGGTTTGGGTAGCCTTTTTTACCATATCGGCCACTATAGTGCCGGCCGATTGAGGGGTCAACGACTGCCTGCGCCGGTGCTTGTGCGATAATGCACGCCACCCTGGGTGGTGAGGTCTGGTGGAAGCCTCTGTAGGAGCGGGCTCCGGCCGCGAACGTCGTGGTAGGCATGTTCGCGGGCATGCCCCAGGGCACTCTCTCGACCGCTACGCGGTCTCACCTTGAGCCCGCTCCTACAGGGGCGATGTTTGTGAGCATGGGGAATCAATGACGGCCGACGCCTTCGAAACGCTCGATCACTACCTGCGCCAGGCGGGTGCCGGCACGGATGCCGCGGAAGCACACGGCTTCGTGGCCGGGGTACTCTGTGCCGCCGGGGGTATGGACCCGGCCGCCTGGCTGCCGCAGCTGTTCGGCGAGGTGGATTGGGAAAGCCCGGCGGTGCGGGAGGCGGCGCGGGCGGTGGCCCTGCTGTTCCAGGCCCAGCGCGAGCAGATCAACAGCCCCGAGCTGGAATTCAGCCTCTTGCTGCCCGACGATGAGCAGCCGCTGGCGGAGCGGGCCGAGGCCCTGGCCCACTGGTGCGAGGGTTTCAGCACCGGCCTGGGGCTGGGTGGTCTGAACAAGGAGCGCCCCCTGTCCGAGGACAGTCAGGGCTTCCTGCAGGATGTGACCGATATTGCCCGCGTGGCCTTTGATTTCACGGTTCCGGCCGAGGATGATGAGCAGGCCTACATGGAACTGCAGGAGTACCTGCGTGTGGGGGTGCTGCTGCTGCACGAGGAGCTGCAGCCCCTGCCGGCCCCGCCGCCGGTGCAGTAGCGTGCCTGCCAGGGGTGTATTTTTTGGTTGTCGGCGCTGCAAAACGCAGAGAACGCAGAGATAAGGAGGACGCAGAGTTTTTTAAGGAAACCCTGATTAAACCGTCATGCCGGCCCTGGCCTGCGCCAGGACAGGCTCCGGCCGGTATCCATGCCACTGATTCCTCTGGATTCCGGCATACGCCGGAATGACGAAAGAGAATTGATCAGGGTCTCCTTAATGAAAAACCTCCGTGATCTCCTGGTCTCTGCGTTCTCCGTGTTCCGGGGATCGAAATCGAATCGTGCTGCAATTGCCACCTAAGTCAATGAGGTATACATGCCCATCAAGGAATTCGCCCGCCGCCGCAAGCAACTGATGCGCATGATGGGACAGGATGCCATCGCCATCCTGCCCACGGCGCCGGAGCGGCTGCGCAACCGCGATGTGGAATATCCCTACCGCAGTGACAGCGACTTCTACTACCTCACCGGCTTCGCCGAGCCGGAGGCGGTGGCAGTGTTGGTGCCCGGTCGCCCGCAGGGGGAATACATCCTGTTCTGCCGTGAGCGCGACCCGCTCATGGAGACCTGGAACGGCCGCCGCGCCGGGACCGAGGGCGCGGTCGAGCGCTTCGGCGCCGACGACGCCTTCCCTATCGACGATATCGACGACATCCTGCCGGGCCTGCTGGAAAGCCGCGAACGGGTGTTCTACACCATGGGCGCCAGCGCGGAGTTCGATACCAGGGTGATCAACTGGGTGCGCGAGATTCGCAACCGGGCGCGCAGCGGCGTGCATGCCCCCGATGAGTTCGTGGCCCTGGACCACCTGGTGCACGACATGCGCCTGTACAAGAGCCGGGTGGAGATCAAGCAGATGCGCACCGCGGCCCGGATTGCCGCCGCGGCCCATGTGCGCGCCATGCGCTCGTGTCGGCCCGGCATGATGGAATACGAGATCGAGGCGGAGTACCTCCATGAATTCCGCCGCCACGGCTGCGAGCCCGCCTATGGCAGCATTGTCGGCGGTGGCGACAACGGCTGCATCCTGCATTACCGCGAGAACGATGCCGAACTGCAGGATGGCGACCTGCTGCTCATTGATGCCGGGGCCGAGTACCAGTACTACGCCTCCGACATCACCCGCACCTTTCCTGTCAACGGCCGTTTCAGCGAGCCGCAGAAGCTGCTGTACAACCTGGTGCTGGACGCCCAGTTGGCGGCCATCGCCGAGGTGGTGCCCGGCAACCACTGGAACGCGCCCCATGACGCGGCGGTGAAGGTGTTGACCAGGGGGCTGGTGAAGCTCGGTCTGCTCAAGGGGCGGCCGTCGCAGCTCATCAAGGACGGTGCCTACCGTCGTTTCTACATGCACCGCACCGGCCACTGGCTGGGCATGGACGTGCACGACGTGGGCGACTACAAGGTGGGCGAGGAATGGCGCGTGCTGGAGCCGGGCATGGTGCTGACGGTGGAGCCGGGCCTGTACATCCCCAAGGGCAGCAAGGGCGTGGCGAAGAAGTGGCAGGGTATTGGCATCCGTATCGAGGACGATGTGCTGGTCACCCGCGACGGTCACGAAGTGCTGAGCAAGGCGGCGCCCAAGGACGTGAAGGAAATCGAGGCCCTGATGGCGGGGTAGGAGCGGGGTGATGGTCGGTTGTGTATGGAAAGGATGTTGGATTCATGACGCACGAATATGACGTTCTGATCGTCGGTGGCGGCCTGGTGGGCGCCAGCCTGGCCTGCGCCCTGGGTGCGCGCGGCGTGCGCGTGGCGGTGGTGGAGGCCGTGCCACTGCGGTCCGACCAGCAGCCCAGCTACGATGAGCGCACCCTGGCCCTGGCCCAGGGCTCCAAGCGCATCTTCGCCGCCATGGGTCTATGGGAGGAGATGCGCCCCGGCGTGACGCCCATCCACACCATCCATACCTCCGATCGCGGCCGCTTTGGCTTTACGCGCCTGCATCGCGAGGAGGAGGGCGTGGAGGCCCTGGGCTATGTGGCCCCGGCGCGGGTGCTGGGTGCGGTGTTGGGCCCCCGGCTGGAGGCCCTCGAGGCTGTTGACCTGATCTGCCCGGCCCAGCTGCGCCATTTCCAGGTGGATGACCAGGGCGTGAACGTCACCCTGGACCTGGAGGGTGAAACCCGGGTGCTGCGCGGTCGCCTGCTGGTGGCCGCCGACGGCAGCCAGTCGCGGGTTCGCGAGGCCCTGGACATCGATACCTTGCAGTGGACCTATGGCCAGACGGCGCTGATCGCCAACATCAGCTCCCAGCTGTTCCACCGCAACATTGCCTACGAGCGCTTCACCGACACCGGACCGCTGGCCCTGCTGCCCATGAGCGAAGGACGCTGCTCCCTGGTCTGGACCCTGCGCGACGAGCAGGTGGACGAGGTACTGCACCTGTCGGATGCAGACTTCCTGGCGCGCCTGCAGGAACGCTTCGGCCAGCGCCTGGGGCGCCTGGAGCGGGTGGGGTCACGCCATGTCTACCCCCTGTCCCTGGTGCGTGCCCGGGAATCGGTGCGGCCGCGGGTGGCGCTGATCGGCAATGCCCTGCATACCCTGCACCCCATCGCCGGCCAGGGCT
>DATHUT010000281.1:0-4031 GCA_035462005.1 Gammaproteobacteria bacterium
GCATCAGAAGATCGTCACACGCTTCCCGCCGGAGCCCAACGGCTACCTGCACATCGGCCATGCCAAGTCCATCTGCCTGAACTTCGGCGTCGCGCGCGACTACCAGGGTACTTGCAACCTGCGCTTCGACGACACCAATCCGCACAAGGAGAACGTGGAGTTCGTGGAATCCATCCAGGCCGACGTGCGCTGGCTGGGTTTCGACTGGGAGGACCGGCTCTACTACGCCTCCAACTATTTCGAGAAACTCTATGCATTCGCCGTCGAGCTGATCGAGGCGGGCAAGGCCTTCGTCTGCGAGCAGAGCGCCGAGGAGATGCGCGAATACCGCGGCACCCTCACCGAGCCGGGCCGCGCCAGCCCCTGGCGTGACCGGCCCATCGACGAGAACCTGGATCTCTTCAAGCGCATGCGCGCCGGCGAGTTCCCCGACGGCGCCAAGGTACTGCGCGCGAAGATCGACATGGCCTCGCCCAACATCAACCTGCGCGATCCCACCCTGTACCGTATCCGCCACGGGGTGATCCATCACCAGACCGGGGACGAGTGGTGCCTGTACCCCATGTATGACTACACCCATCCCATCTCCGATGCCCTGGAGGGAGTGACGCACTCCCTCTGTACCCTGGAGTTCGAGGATCACCGGCCCCTGTACGACTGGGTGCTGGACAACATCTCCATCGATTGCCACCCGCAGCAGATCGAGTTCTCGCGCCTCAACCTCGAATACGCGGTCATGAGCAAGCGCAAGCTCACCCGGCTGGTGGAGGAGGGGCATGTGGAGGGCTGGGACGACCCGCGCATGCCCACCATCGCCGGCCTGCGCCGGCGCGGCTTCACGCCGGGCTCCATCCGTGACTTCTGCGACCGCATCGGCGTCACCAAGTCCGCCAACACGGTGGAGATGGGCGTGCTGGAAAACTGTATCCGCGAGGACCTAAACGAACACGCGCCGCGGCGCATGGCGGTGCTGCATCCCCTCAAGGTGGTCATCACCAGCTATCCGGAAGACCAGGTGGAGCAGCTGGAGGTGGCCAACCATCCCCAGGATGAGGCCATGGGCACGCGCCAGCTTCCCTTCAGCCGCGAGATCTGGATCGAGCGTGACGACTTCCTGGAAGTGGCGCCCAACAAGCACTTCAAGCGCCTGGTGAGTGGCGGCGAGGTGCGGTTGCGCAACAGCTACGTGATCCGCTGCGACGAGGTCATCAAGGACGGCAGCGGCGAGGTCATCGAGCTGCGCTGCAGCCACGATCCCGCCACCCTGGGTGCCAACCCCGAGGGTCGCAAGGTCAAGGGGGTCATCCACTGGGTGTCGGCCGCGCATGCGCTACCCGCCGAGGTGCGCCTCTATGACCGCCTGTTCACCGTGCCCAACCCCGACCAGGCAGAGGGGGGGGAGTTCACCGCCCACCTCAATCCGGAGTCGCTGCTCACCCTGACGCGCTGCTACCTGGAACCCAGTTTGGCCGAGGCCCGTCCCGGCGAACATTTCCAGTTCGAGCGGCAGGGTTATTTCTGCCTCGATCCGAACCCGAGCCACGACCTGCCGGTGTTCAACCGCACCGTGACCCTGCGCGATTCCTGGGCCAAGCTGGAAAAACAGGGCTGAACAACCTGGCCGTCATCCCCGCGCATGCGGGAATGACGCATAGGTCACGGTTCACCGCAGCAGCCCTGGCAGCCCTCTTCAGAATCCCCCTTCCCGGTCGAAAATAAGGTTTATCGGAAACGGCGCGTGAGCAGCCGTTTCGTTTTGTCTGGCACTTGCCTGGGAAGGCTCGACTCAGCGTGAACCAACGTACCCAACCCTTTGAAACTGCACAAGCCGCCAGCGGCCGCGAACCCGTGATCGAGGTCAGGGATCTCGTCAGCCATTATGGTGAACGCAGGATCCTCGATGGCGTCGACCTGCAGGTACGTCGTGGCGAAATCCTGGTCATCATGGGCGGTAGCGGCTCGGGCAAGAGCACCCTGCTGCGCCACCTGCTGGGCCTCAAGCGGCCCAGCGCCGGCTCGATACGCCTCTTGGGTACCGAACTCGAAGGTCTCTCCAAACAGCAGCTCTACGCCTTGCGCCGCAGGATGGGCGTGGCCTTCCAGGGCGGGGCGCTGTTCAGCTCCATGACCCTGAGGGAGAACGTGGCCCTGCCGCTGCGCCAGCATACCCGCCTCGACGAGAATACGATCCGCATCATGACGCGCATGAAGCTGGAGATGGTGAACCTGGGTGGTTTCGAGGACCTGCGGCCGGCCGAGTTGTCCGGGGGCATGCTCAAGCGCGCCGGCCTGGCGCGCTCACTGATCATGGACCCGGAGCTGCTGTTCTTCGACGAACCCTCGGCGGGCCTGGACCCGGTGGTATCCGCGGAACTGGATGCGCTGATCCTGCGCCTGCGCGAGGCCCTGTCCATGACCATCGTGGTGGTCACCCATGAGCTGGAAAGCGCCTTCGGGATCGCCGACCGCATCCTGGTGCTGGACCAGGGTCGTGTCCTGGTGACCGGCACGGTGGAGGAGGTGCGCAGCACGGATAACGCACGGGTGCAGGACCTGCTCAACCGGCGCCCGCGCAATGAATCCGTGGATGCCGAAGCCTACCTGCGGCGCCTGACCGGGATGCGGGACTGACCATGTTTCGTGCCATCGAGCGCCTCGGCGACCGCGCCCTGTATTTCATCGAGCTCTGGGGACAGATGGGCCTGTTCCTGCTCACTACCCTGGCGAGCCTGCTGCGACCGCCCTACCAGCTGCATCCCATCCTCAAACAGATCCATTTCATCGGTGCCCGTTCCACCCTGGTCATCCTGGTCGCAGGGGTCTTCACCGGCATGGTGGTGGCACTGCAATTTTATGACACCCTGGTGCGTTTCGGCTCCGTGGCCATGCTCGGTTCGGCGGTGGCGCTGGCGCTGATCCGTGAACTCGGCCCGGTGCTGTCGGCACTGGTGGTGATCGGTCGCGCCGGCTCCGCCATCTGCGCCGAGATCGGCATCATGCGCAACGATGAGCAGATCGACGCCCTGGAGTGCATGGCCATCGATCCCTACAAGTACCTCATTGCCCCCAGGATCCTGGGCGGGCTGATTGCCGTGCCGGCACTGACCATGATCTTCATCGTGGTGGGGATCTTCGGCGGCTGGTTCGTGGGCGTGGTGCTGTTCGGGGTCAGCGAGGCCGCCTATTTCCACGGCATGTATGACACCGTGGTCTGGCACGATGTGTGGATGGGTATCGTCAAGTCCTTCGTGTTTGGTCTCATCATCGTCTGGGTGGCCACGGTGCGCGGATTCTTTTTGCATCTGGACCGGTCCGGCGTGTTCGGGGCGGAAGGGGTCAGCCGCACCACCACCAACGCCGTGGTGTTTTCCACCATCGGAGTACTGGTATCGGATTATCTGATCAGTGCGGTCATGTTATAGGCAGAGAGGCAGGAATTCATGAAACGCTTGAATATGGAATTCGGAGTTGGCCTGTTCCTGTTGCTGGGGCTGGCCGCATTCTTCTACCTGGCGATCAGGATGGGCGATGTCGGTCTGCTGCAGCAGGATGGCTACACGGTGACGGCACGTTTTATCAGCAGCTCGGGCCTGAAGGAAGGCGCGATGGTGGAACTGGCCGGAGTGCGGGTCGGAAAAGTGCAGCGTATCGTGCTGGACTCGGAACGCTATGAGTCCGTGGTGAACCTGGCCATTGAGCCCGGGGTGCGTATTACCGAGGACACCATTGCCTCGGTACGCACCGCCGGTATCATTGGCGACAAGTTCATCAAGCTCACACCTGGCGGTATGGATATCTACCTCGCCGACGGGGATGAGATCATCGATACCGAATCCTCACTGGATATCGAGGAGCTGGTGAGTAAATATATATTCGAAGGTGGCGAGACGCCGTCGGTTGACTGATTATGGAGAGGACCGCGAGTATGAACAGGACGAGAAAACCTCTGATCAATTCGTCATTCCGGCGCATGCCGGAATCCAGTATTTCAAGGACATGGATTCCGGCATGCGCCGGAATGACGAATACAG
>DATHUT010000282.1:0-2804 GCA_035462005.1 Gammaproteobacteria bacterium
CCACCACCAGGGAATCGAGAATGTGGCGCACGATGATGTCATCGGGCTTGCGGACCGAGGTCAGGTTATACACCCGGTTCCATTTGATGAGCAGCTGCACGAACTGCAGCAGCTGTTCCTGCGTGTCCGCGGATAGCGGCAGCTGCAGGGCCTGCAGGCCGGCCTGAAGCCGTGCTTGGGGACTCATGATTGCCATGCGGATTCCTGGTTCGGATTGTTATCCCGATTGTCGCACAAAGAACAAAGCGGGCTTCAGTCCCCGCACCTGTAGGAGCGGGCTTCGCCCGCGAATGGCCACAGCGGGCGCACCACGATCGTTCGCGGCCATGCCCCAGGGCACTCTCTCGACCGCTACGCGGTCTCACCTTGAGGCCGCTCCTACCGGCCAGCATTTCACAATGATCGGGTTACGCTCAGGCGTGGCCCGGGCTCGGCGGCGCGTGTGCCCTGTTTTTTCAAATGCACCAGCAGCAGCGAAATGGCGGCCGGGGTGACGCCGGGAATGCGCGCCGCCTGACCCAGGGTTTCGGGACGTACACGGCTGAACTTCTCGCGCACCTCTGCGGACAGGCCGCGTACCTGGGCATAATCCAGATTCACCGGCAAGGCCTGTTGTTCATGGCGGCGCTGGCGCTCGATCTCCTGCTGCTGCCGTTCAATATAGCCGGCGTACTTGACCTGAACCTCCACCTGCTCGGCGACCCGGGGATCGGCGACGCCGGGGCCGATGCCGTCGATGGCGGTGAGGCGTGCATAATCGAGTTCCGGGCGGCGCAGAAGTTCCATGGCGCGGTGTTCACGCGCCAGGGGATTTTCCAGGTGCGCATTGAGGGCGGCCGCCATGGTGGAGTCGGGGCGCACCAGCAGCCCCGCCAGGCGTTGCTGTTCCGCCTGCACCGCGGCCTGCTGCTGCTCGAAGCGCATCCAGCGCGCATCATCCACCAGGCCCAGCTCACGGCCGCGCGGCGTCAGGCGCAGGTCGGCATTGTCCTCGCGCAGCAGCAGGCGATACTCGGCGCGACTGGTGAACATGCGGTAAGGCTCGAGGGTGCCGCGGGTGATCAGGTCGTCGATGAGCACGCCCAGGTAGGCCTGGTCACGCCCCGGCCACCAGGGTTCCTGCTCCAGGGCCTGGCGCGCGGCGTTGAGGCCCGCCAGCAGGCCCTGAGCCGCCGCCTCCTCGTAGCCGGTGGTGCCATTGATCTGGCCGGCGAAGAACAGCCCGCCGAGGTATTTGGTTTCCAGGGAATAGCGCAGATCGCGGGGATCGAAGAAATCATATTCGATGGCATAGCCGGGGCGCGTGATATGGGCCTGTTCGAAACCCGCGATGGAGCGCACCAGGGCCAGCTGCACATCGAAGGGCAGGCTGGTGGAAATGCCGTTGGGATAGATCTCGTGGGTGTGCAGGCCCTCCGGCTCGACGAACACCTGGTGCGAGCCCTTGTCGGCGAAGCGCACCACCTTGTCTTCGATGGAGGGACAGTAGCGCGGCCCTACGCCCTCGATGATGCCAGTGTACATGGGCGAGCGGTCCATGCCGCCGCGGATGATCTCGTGGGTGCGTGCGTTGGTGTGGGCGATGAAACAGGACACCTGGCGCGGATGATCCGCCACGCTGCCTATATAGGAAAATACCGGCGCCGGGTCGTCGCCGGGCTGCTCCTGCAGGCGGCTGTAGTCCAGGCTGCGGCCGTCGATGCGTGGCGGTGTACCGGTCTTGAGGCGCTCCACCCGGAAGGGCAGCTCGCGTAGCCGTTGCGCCAGGGCATTGGATGGCGGGTCACCGGCGCGACCGCCTTCCTGGTTGGCGAGACCCACATGGATGCGGCCGCCGAGGAAGGTGCCCACGGTAAGGACCACGGTGCGGGCGCGAAAGCGCAGCCCCATCTGCGTGACCACACCGGTGACCCGTTCGCCCTCGACCAGCAGGTCGTCCACGGCCTGCTGGAACAGGGTAAGGTTGGACTGGTTTTCCAGGGCCTCGCGCACGAATGCCTTGTACAGGGCACGATCGGCCTGGGCACGGGTGGCGCGTACCGCCGGGCCCTTGCTGGCATTGAGGGTGCGAAACTGAATGCCCGCATGGTCGGCGGCGCGCGCCATGATTCCGCCCAGCGCATCGATCTCCTTCACCAGGTGACCCTTGCCGATGCCGCCGATGGCGGGGTTGCAGCTCATCTGCCCCAGGGTCTCGATGTTATGGCTCAGCAGCAGGGTACGCGCACCCAGGCGCGCCGCGGCCAGGGCGGCCTCGGTTCCGGCGTGGCCGCCGCCGACCACGATGACATCGAAATCCTGTGAATAATCCATGGAATTTCCTCGGGAGGACCGTCTAGTCTACGGAAATCCGCCGCGAGCCGCCAGAATCGATGGGGCCTGGTGCCACACGCCAGGATCATGGCGAAAAACGATTTTTGTGTGATGATGGCAACCATGGACAAGACCCTACAGGCCATTCTCGACAGCGTCGGCTCTATCATCCTCGGTAAGGAACGCCAGATCCGCCTGGCGGTGGCCTGCCTGCTGGCGCGCGGTCATCTGCTGATCGAGGACCTGCCCGGCGTCGGCAAGACCACCCTGGCCCATGTGCTGGCTCGCAGCCTGGGGCTGGATTACCAGCGTATCCAGTTCACCAGCGACCTGTTGCCGGCGGACATCCTCGGGGTCTCCATCTATGATCGCGCGGCGGGCGGCTTCCAGGTTCATCCCGGGCCGGTGTTTTCCCAGCTGATCCTGGCCGACGAGATCAACCGCGCCACCCCCAAGACCCAGAGCGCCCTGCTGGAGGCCATGGAGGAAGG
>DATHUT010000283.1:0-2083 GCA_035462005.1 Gammaproteobacteria bacterium
GTCGAAATTACCCTCGGCGATGGCGCGGGTGGCGCTCACCAGGGACTGGATGGGACGGGTCAGGGTGCGGCGGCTGATGCTGATCCCCACCAGGGCGGCCAGCAACAGGATCAGGGCGGAGGCGATCAGGGCGCTGCGCACCAGCTCCTGGTAGGGTGCCCAGTAGGCGGACAGGGGCCGGGCCAGCAGCAGCTGGGCCGCCGTGCCGCCGCCACCCGCGGTGGCCAGGATGCGATGCAGACGGCCCACATGGGCCTTGCCCTCCACGTCGAACCGCAACACCGCGCTGTTGCCGCCGGCAGGCATGCGCCGGGCGATATCCGCCAGGCCGGGCTGGCTGCTGCCCAGCACCAGGCCATCGCGGAATACCACCACCTCGGCCTGCACCAGGGAATGGATGCGTTCCACGTCCCGCTGGGCGAATTCCTCGCCCACCAACATGACCCCCAGGCGCCCGCCCAGAGGATGTTCAATGGGAATGGCCACCAGGCGCAGCAGATTGTCGTACACCATGCCATTGCCGAAGGCCGCCTCAGCGCCCCCGCTGGTCAATTGTTGTACCAGGGCCAACAATACTTCCGAGGACAGCACTTGCGGTGAGGTGAAATGAGGTTTGCTCCCCTGCCCGACGACCCCGCCTGCGCCGATGTCCAGGTAAATGGCCACCATGTCCACGCCGGGCCGGCCATGCAGGTCTTCGAGCATGCTGCGCACCGTCTGCAGGTCGCCGGTCAGGGTCGCGGCCACCAGGCTGGACTCGCCGCGCATACCGCGCGCGGTGGTCAGCAGGCGGCCAAAGGCGTTCTTTTCCGATTCCACATAGATATCATGGGCACGCTCCAGGTCCGTGGCACTGGCCTGGTGTACATGATCGTCGAGCAGGAAATAGCCGAGCAGGCTTACGCTGCACAGCACCGCCACCACCAGCAGGGTAACGAACAGCGTGTTCCTGGCCTCTAGGTTCATGGCCGCTCCTCAATCCCTGGGAAACAGTGCATCGATCCGCGCCTCCACGGGCGCGGCCTGGCGCTGGCCGACCGCACCACCGCCGCGGGTATCCAGCTCAATACGCAAGGGCGGAGGCTCCGTCATGGCGACGGTCTTGAGCTGCCGGGTCTCGGCGCCCAGGGCCGCTATCCGCAACTGCCATTGTCCCGCCGCCAGCCCATCGAAGCGAAAGCTCTCGCCGGGCTCCACCATCCGGAGCAGGGGAGTGGTCACCGCATCCACACGCGCGAAGCTGCGGCTGTGGATACGACAGAACAGGTGCCAGACTCCCTCGCTGGCGAGTCGGAACTCGGCCTGGGCCGCGGCACCGGTGCTGTTCTTGTCCAACGCGGCCTCGATGGGCTGCGAGGCGGAAAGGGCGAAGATTTCATGGTGGACCTCATCCTGATTGAGGATCTGCAGGCTGTCGCCGACCTGCAGTGTAAGAAAGGCCGGGTGCATCTGACCATCCTGTAGCAGCAAACGGTGCCGTCGTGTGGGGCCGCGCGGCGGCAATGACTGCCCCTCCAGGGGTTGCAGGCTCACACTAATGCCACCCATGGGTGCGGGTGCCGCGGCAGAATCCTGGAACAGCCCGGTCTGGCGCAGGTGCACCACGCCCGCCAACTCGGCCGCATGGCCAGCGGAGGCCGCCAGCAGCATTCCTGCCAGGCAACCCCATGTCAGTTTCCTTATTCCCGCCGTGCACATGACGTCCGCTTTCGGTACCCTTTGGGTTTCCACCTCACGCTAGCGGCGCGGGGCCTCTAAACCTGAAGCCGCGGGAGTTCCGATGAACCATCCCCCTGACAGCCTGGAAGACCTGCGCCTGCGCCTCGCCGAGTTTGCACGCCAGCGTGACTGGGAACAATTCCATTCTCCCAAGAACCTGGCCATGGCCCTGATCGCCGAGGCTGCCGAACTGGTGGAACACTTCCAGTGGCTAACGGAACAGCAGAGTCTCCAGCTCGATGCGGACAAGCACGCGGCGGTACGGCTGGAACTGGCCGACATCCTCATCTACCTGGTGCGCACCGCGGACCGCCTCGACATCGACCTGATCGCCGCGGCCCACGACAAGATCGTAATCAATGAG
>DATHUT010000284.1:0-3561 GCA_035462005.1 Gammaproteobacteria bacterium
GGCAACAAATTTGAAATCTGGAACGAGGAGGTTTGGGAGAAGAACTGTGGTGACTGGGTGACGGGTCCCGATGGGGATGCCGATCTGCCCGACGCACTCGAATCCCTGACCCTCTAACGTTTCATGTCGGAAGCATATGCGCACCGCCCCGTACTACTGGAGGAGGTGCTGGCAGGGTTGAATATCCGCCCCGATGGTGTGTACCTGGACGGCACCTTCGGACGTGGTGGACACAGCCACGCCATCCTGGAGTGCCTGGGTCCGGATGGTCGCCTGATCGCCATCGACCGGGATCCGCGCGCGGTGGCGATGGCGGAACAAACCGCGGCGCGCGATGCGCGCTTTCACATTGAACGGGGTGCATTCGCCATGCTGGGTCAACTGGCCGCGAATCTGGGATTGCAGGGAAGAATCGACGGCATTTTGCTGGACCTCGGCGTCTCTTCCCCGCAGCTCGACGACGCCCAACGTGGCTTCAGTTTCCTGCAGGACGGTCCCCTCGACATGCGCATGGATCCGGACAGCGGCGTGAGCGCTGCCCAGTGGCTGGCACAGGCCGGCGAGGGCGAGATCGTGCGGGTGTTGAAGGTGTATGGAGAGGAGCGTTTCGCCAAGCGCATCGCGCGGGCCATCGTCCAGAAACGCGAGGAAGTTCCCCTGGTAACCACTCGCCAACTCGCCGAATTGATTGCGGCGGCAGTGCCGGTGCGGGAAAAACACAAACACCCTGCCACGCGCAGTTTCCAGGCGATTCGCATTTTCATCAATCACGAACTCGAGGAACTCGAGGCCGTGCTGCCTCAGACCGTGGACGCGTTGACACCCGGTGGCCGTCTGGCGGTGATCAGTTTTCATTCCCTGGAGGATCGCATGGTGAAGCGATTCATCCGCCGTGAATACCAGGGCGAACCACAACCGCGGGGTTTGCCGCTCATGGGTCATGGCCATGAGCCACGACTGCGTCCCGTCGGCAAGGCCATCCGTGCCACTGAACAAGAAGTGCAGGAAAACCCCCGGTCACGAAGCGCCGTGTTGCGCATCGCGGAGCGTGTGGCATGAGCTCTTCCTGGGTGTTGAACCTGTTGCTGGCGGCGCTGGTGGTGCTGTCCTCGCTGGGTGTGGTGTATGCAAAACATGAAAGCCGCCGCCTGTTCGGCGAGCTGCAGGTACTGGAAGCGGAGCGTGATCGCATGAATACCGAGTGGGGGCAATTACAGCTGGAGCAGGGCACCCTCACTACGCATGGTCAAGTGGAGCGTGCGGCCCGCACCCGTCTCGGCATGGTGATCCCTGATCCCGGTCAGGTCGTGATGGTGCGTCCATGAGTCGCGCAACCACCAGTGGCGAATTTCATGGTCGCCGCCGGTTGTTGCTGGTGGTGATAGCCTGCGCCTTTGCGGCGCTGGTATGGCGTGCCGTGGATCTGCAGGTGCTGGATCGTGACTTTCTTCAGGGCCAGGGTGATGCCCGCCATTTGCGTGTGATGGAAATGCCTGCCCACCGCGGCATGATCCTCGACCGTCAGGGCGAGCCGCTGGCCATCAGCACACCGGTGCAGTCGGTCTGGGTCAACCCCCAGGAGGTCATTACCGCACGCGAGCAACTGCCCCGGTTGGCCAATGCCCTGAACCTGGAGATGGACTACATCCAGCGCACTCTGGCGAGTCGTGCCGGGCGCGAGTTCGTCTACCTGCGACGCCACATCAGTCCCGATCTGGCCACCCAGGTGCGTGCCCTGGAGATTCCCGGGGTATTCCTGCAGCAGGAATACCGCCGCTACTATCCGGCCGGCGAAGTCATGGCCCACGTGCTGGGTTTTACCAATATCGATGACGCGGGTCAGGAAGGGTTGGAGCTGGCCTACGGAGAATGGTTGCGTGGTACGCCCGGTGCCAAGCGGGTCATCAAGGATGGGCGACGCAATATCGTCGAGACGGTGGAAAGCATTCGCCCGCCGCAGCCGGGCCGCGAACTGCGGATCAGCATCGATCGTCGTATCCAGTTCCTGGCCTACCGTGAGCTGAAGGCGGCGGTACAACAGCATGGCGCCCGTTCCGCCTCGGCGGTGATCCTGGATGTGCAGCGCGGGGAGGTGCTGGCCATGGTCAACCAGCCTTCCTACAACCCCAACAACCGTGATCATCGCCGCAGCGATCATTTCCGCAACCGCGCGGTGACCGATGTGTTCGAGCCTGGTTCGACCATCAAGCCCTTTACCGTTGCCGCGGCCCTGGAAGCCGGACGCTACCAACCACACACGCTCATCGATACCAGCCCGGGCTACCTGACCGTGGGCCGCAACACCGTCAAGGACGTGCGCAATTTCGGGCCCATGGATGTGACCGGGGTGATGCGCAAGTCGAGCAATGTGGGCGTGGTCAAGATGGCCCTGTCCATGCCTCCCAAGACCCTGTGGGGCATGTTGTCCAAGGTGGGTTTCGGAGCCACCACCGGCAGCGGCTTCCCCGGCGAGTCGGCTGGCCTGCTGGTCAACCATCCACGCTGGCGCGATATCGAATTGGCCACCCTGGCCTTCGGCTACGGCATGTCGGTTACCCCTTTGCAGCTGGCCGAGGCCTACAGCGTCATCGCCAATGACGGCCTGCTGCGGCCAGTTTCTTTTCTGTACCAGGACAAAGTACCGGAGGGTGAGCGGGTGATGTCCGCCCGGGTGGCCCGCGAAGTGCGCACCATGATGGAAGAGGTGCTCGGCCCTGAGGGCACCGCACCGCTCGCGCGAGTGGCGGGTTACCGGGTGGCGGGCAAGACCGGTACCGTGAAAAAATCCATCGCCGGCGGCTATGCCGATGATCGCTACCAGGCCCTGTTTGCGGGCATGGCGCCGGCCAGTCAGCCGCGGCTGGTGATGGTGGTGGTGATCGATGAGCCCAGCCGCCAGGAGTACTACGGTGGTGTGGTCGCGGCGCCGGTGTTCTCGCGAGTGATGACCGGCGCTCTGCGCCTCATGAACATCCCGCCCGATGACATCCCGCCGCCCCTGCAAGCCTCTCGTGCCAGGGGGGCATCATGATGTCGCTCCCTACCCGGCAGTCCGGTTATCCCTTGCAGGCCCTCCTCGAGGGTTTCGTCCTGGCGAAGTCAGAGTTGTGCGTGACGGGACTGGCAACCGATTCGCGCCAGGTGCGGCCCGGGGACCTGTTCCTGGCCGTTGCCGGCTTGCAGCACCATGGCCTGGATCATGCGCGCGACGCCGTGGCGGCCGGTGCCGTGGCCGTGTTGTGGGAGCCGCGGGCCGAGCGTCCGGAACTGGCGCAGCAGGCCGCGGTCCTGCAGGTGCCCGCCATCGCCCTGTCCGGTCTGCGCGCGCGGCTGGGTTTCATCGCCAGTCGCTTCTACGGGGCGCCCAGCCACGAGTTGTTCGTGGTCGGCGTGACGGGCACCGATGGCAAGACCTCCTGCACCCATTTCCTCGCCGAGGCCTTCAGTGAGCCGGGCTGTCCGGGTGCCCTGCTGGGTACGATTGGCTATGGCCCCTTCGGCCAGCTCAAGCCCGCCACCCACACGACCCCCGATGCCCTGGTGATCCAGCGCGAGCTGGCC
>DATHUT010000285.1:0-10055 GCA_035462005.1 Gammaproteobacteria bacterium
GGCCGCCAGCAGCGACTTGTACACCGGGTCGTCGAGCAGGCGCGGCAACACGTCGTCGACGTGGGACAGGTCCTCGATGGTCTCGAACAGCGGGCTGATGCGGATGTTGCAGAACCAGCCATCCTGGTCGCGGCCTGCCAGGCCGGCGCAATGGGCCAGCCACATCACTTCCATGATGTGACTGGCCGTATGGGTCATGGAGATGACGTAGTTGCCGAAGGCCTTGGGGCTGCTTTCGCCGCGCATGCGTCGAATGGTATCGAACACCTCGAGGGTCTCGCGGGTCTCCTCGCTCAGTCCGGCGCGGTCCGGCTCCGGACGCTGGCCCTGGTCGAGGGTGCGCGCCAGCAGTTCCATGCGTCCGGCTTCGTCCAGGGCGCGGTAGTCGGGACTACCAGGCAGGGCACGGCACAGTTCTGCCACGGCATCGGTATGGCGGGTGGATTCCTGGCGCACATCCAGTTGCACCAGGTAGAAGCCGAAGGTCTCCGCCAGGCGGATGAGGTCCTGCAGTTCCCGTTCCGCCACGTTGGCATCGCCGTGGGCGATGAGGGAATCCCGGATCAGGTACAGGTCCTGGAGAAATTCATCTTCCGAGCCATAGGCGTCGGGGTGACGCTGCTGGCTGGCATTCTGGGGATCGTCCACCAGCGCGGCCACATGGTAGAGGTTCTGGCGCAGGCGGTGGCGCATCATGAACAGCTTGCGCCGGTAGGGCTCGTTGTCGAAGCGTGCCGGGTCGTCGCCCAGACGCAGACCGAAACGCTTGCCGTCTTCTTCCAGGCTGCGGATCAGTGGATCGTTCGGCTGGCACAGGCGGATGGAGTGGGTGAGCAGGCTGCGCAGTTCCTCCACCTGGTGGATGTATTCGCGCAATACCTCGCGCATGTGCAGGCGGATGGCCAATTCGGTGGTGGCGGGTTTGACGAAGGGATTGCCATCGCGGTCGCCGCCGATCCAGGAACCGAATTGCAGCATGCTCGGTACATGGATCTTATCCTGTCCATACAGGCGGCGCACCGCCTTTTCCAGGTAGCGGTAGGTGGCCGGGACGGCGGTGAACAGGCTCTCGTGGAAATAGAACAGCCCGTTGCGGATTTCGTCTTCCACCTTGGGCTTGCGCAGCCGTACCTCGTCGGTCTTCCAGAGGATCTGGATGTGCACCAGCAGCTCGGCGTGGACTTCCTCGCGCTCGGCCTTGCTCAGGCGCAGGTCGTTGAGCTGCTCGGCGGTCATGAAGATGCGGCGCAGGGCATGCATGACGGCGCGGCGCTTGGATTCGGTGGGGTGGGCGGTGAACACCGGGATATAGCAACAATGGTCGAGAAGTTGTTGCAGTTGCGACCCGCTGATGCCGCGTTCGGCGAAGTCGCGCAGGGTGTGATCGAAGGAACCTACCCAGAGGGGGCCGCCGGTGCGCGCCTGGCGCCGACGCAAGCGATGCTGGTGGGCCTCCTCGGCGATGTTCACCAGGCTGAAATAGATACTGAAGGCGCGTACCACGTGGGTCAGGTTGTCGGCATCGAGGCTGTCGATCACCCAGGCCAGCCGCTTGCGCAGGGTGGGGTCCTCGGCCTTGCGCAGGCGGATGTAGCCCTTGCGCAGGGTCTCCACGGCATTGAAGACCTGGATGCCGGTCTGCTCCCGCAGCACCTGGCCCAGCAGGTTGCCGAACAGGCGCACGCGTGAGCGCAGTTCCTTGTCAGCGGGGGCGGGGGCGATTTTTGGAGTCATATTCATATGCACAAAAAAGGCCAGCGCTGTGCGTGGCCACCGGTTACGCGAAGCCGCTTATTATACCCACTTGCACAAGGAATGGGTTTGAGGTGGAAAAATTAATCTGAATTAAAGGGTTATTTCAGATTCGGCGGGTTGGCCGAGGAGGCGATGCGGATATCGCCCGCGTGATCCTGTTTGGCGGCATACATGGCGGCGTCGGCCTGGCGCAGCAGGGACTCGCCATCGCCGCCATGGGCGGGGAACATGGCGATGCCGATGCTGATGCCCACTCGCAGTTCCGCGCCATCCAGGCGGATGGGCTCGGACACGCGGGCCAGGATCTTGCGCGCGATGTCGAGGGCATCCTGCTCGCGGTCGAGATCCTCCAGCAGCACCGTGAATTCATCGCCCGCCAGCCGGGCCACCAGGTCGCTGCCGCGCACGGCCGCGCACAGGCGCCCGGCCGTGGCGACGATGACCGCGTCGCCCGCGCCATGGCCATGGCGATCGTTGATCTGCTTGAAGTCATTGAGGTCGCACAACATCAGGGCGGCCAGCCGGCCGCTGCGCCGGGCCCGCTCCAGGGCCTGCCGCAGGTGGTCCTGGAACAGGTTGCGGTTGGGCAGGCCGGACAAGGGATCATGGTGGGCCAGGTGCCAGAGTCGTTCCTGCAAGGTCTCCACCCGGATGCGGGCATCGATCTCCTCCAGCAGGACCTGGCGGTCATGCTGGATGCGCCGCGTGATATAGAAGGCGATCAGCAGGGTGAGCAGGATGGCGCTGGCGGCGATCAGCAGGATCAGCTGCCGGGTGCGGGAATGGGTGCGGCCCAGATCGGCGAGGGCGGCCTCGTTGGCGACCTCGAAGGCCTGCAGGATGGCATCCGTCTGGCGCATCACGCGCTCCTGCATGGGTAGGGCCTCGTCCAGTAGCAGGGCCAGGGCCGCCTGCCGATGACCGGCCAGGGCCTTTTCCACCACGGCCACCATGATGACCGTGCCCGTGCCCGTCATGGCGCGCAGTTCGCGCAGCATGGCGGTTTCCACGGGATCGGTGGCCAGCCGCTCCACCTCCGCGCGCGCCTGGACGAAGGCCGCCGCCAGGCGGTCGAACTCCCGTGCATAGTCGTCCTGGAGGAAGGGATCCATGACACTGGTCACCAGGCTCATGCGGATGAAGCGCTCGCGCACGATGCTGCGCATGCGGTGAATGCGATCCAGCTTTAGGGTCTGTTCCTGGTTGAGTTGTTCCATCTGGGCATGCAAGGTTTCGGTGCGCAGCCAGCCGAGCAGGGCGAGACTGGCCATCAGCAGGGTGATCAACAGGAACCCCAGTCCCAGGTACAGGGAAGGGTTGCCATCGGGCACATGCCGGGCCGCCTGGGGTTGCGTGTCGTTCATGGCCACATGCATCGGCCGGAATCGCCATTTATCAAGTACTGTAGGGATGTGGTTTGGCAGGAACTATCCGTGCCTGGCTGCCACCAGTTGCTGGTACAGATCCAGGTAGTGTTGGGCGCTGCGGGTCCAGCTGAAATCCTGTTGCATGCCCCGGGTTACCAGCCGGCGCCATGCCTTCGGCTGTGCATGGAGCGCCAGCGCGCGCTCGATGGCCACCAGCAGTGCCGGGGCCTCGGCGGCCTCGAACTGAAAACCGGTGGCGCTGCCGTCCGCCAGACGTTCCGGGGTGGCATCCACCACCGAGTCGGCCAGGCCGCCGGTGCGGCGCACGATGGGCACGGTGCCGTAGCGCAGGCTGTACAGTTGGTTCAGGCCGCAGGGCTCGAAGCGCGAGGGCATCAGGAACATATCGGCGCCCGCCTCCAGGCGGTGGGCCAGGGGTTCGCTGTAGCCGATGCGAATGCCGACCTGGTGTGGATGGGCCGCCTGGATTTCCAGCAGCATCTGTTCCAGCTCGGCGTGGCCGCTGCCGAGGATCACCAGCTGGATGTCCCGCTCCAGCAGTCCGGGCAGTACCTCCAACAGCAGGTCGATGCCCTTCTGTTCCACCAGCCGGCCTACATGGCCGAGCAACGGCACATCCCGTGGCGGCAGGCCGAAGTCCTCTTGCAGGGCGCGCTTGTTGTCTGCCTTCCCGGCCTGACGCCGTACCGAGTAGGGGCGTACCAGGTGGGCATCGTTGCAGGGACTCCAGTCGCGGTAGTCGACGCCGTTGAGGATTCCGCTGAGCCGATCGGCGCGCGCGGTCAACAGACCCTCCAGGCCGCAGCCGTATTCGGGGGTCTGGATTTCCTGCGCGTAGGTGGGGCTGACGGTGCTGATCCAGTCGGCGTATACCAGGCCACCCTTGATGAAGGACAGCTGGTCGTAGAATTCCAGGCCGTCCAGGGACCACCAGTCCGGTGGTAGTTTCAGTTCCGCCAGGGTCTCGGGGGGGAACAGTCCCTGGTAGGCCAGGTTGTGGATAGTGAAGAGGGTGGCCGGGCGCCGTGCTTCCCGGCTCAGCAGGGCCGGCACCAGAGCCGTCTGCCAGTCGTTGGCGTGCACCAGTTCCGGTGCCCAGCCGAGGCCGACCCGGTCCAGGGCCAGGGCGCTGATGGCGCGCGCGAACAGGGCAAAGCGCCGGGCATTGTCGGGCCAGTCGCCCCCTTCCGGTGCACTGTAGGGGCCGCCGTCGCGGTCGAACAGCTCGGGGCAGTCCACCAGGTAGAGGGGAACGGTGCTGCCGGGCAGGCGGCCCTGCAGGATACGGATCTCCCCGGGTGCTCCCTCGAACCCCAGGCTGGCCAGGACCTTGATCTTGCCGGCACGCGCCGCCACGCCGCGGTAGGCGGGCAGCACCACGCGGATATCATGGCGCAGATTACGGATAGCCCGCGGCAGGCTGCCGGAGACATCGGCGAGACCGCCGGTCTTGATCAGCGGGTAGATCTCGCTGCTGGCGAAGAGAATCTTCATGAGCGGATTCCATGTAAGGGGCGTGCGCAAGCGGTATTTATAACTCATTTACCCTAGACTTGGGCACATGGATTGCAGGCAGTGAATGAAAGGAGGATGGAATGATGCAAATGGCAATGATCGGCCTGGGGCGTATGGGCGCCAACATGGCCCGGCGCCTGCGGCGTGGCGGCATCGAGGTGGTGGGCTACAACCGCAACCAGGAAGTGGTGGAGAACCTGGCACGCGAGACGGGACTGCTGCCAGCCGCTTCCCTGGCGCAGGCGGTGGCCCAGCTGGAGTCGCCACGGGTAGTGTGGCTGATGCTGCCGGCGGGCGAGGTTACCGAACAGCATCTGCAGGACCTCATCCCGCTACTCGCTCCTGGTGACCTGGTCATCGACGGCGGCAATGCCCACTATCCCGACAGCGTGCGGCGCGGCGAGTTGCTCGCCGAACATGACCTGTTGTTCATGGATGCCGGTACTTCCGGTGGCGTTTGGGGCCTCGATAACGGTTACTGCCTGATGGTGGGTGGCAGCGAGCAGTCCCTGCGCCTGGTCCGGCCGGCACTCGAGCGGCTGGCTCCCGCCCCGGACCGGGGTTGGGCCCATGTGGGTCCGGTGGGTGCCGGCCATTTCACCAAGATGATCCACAACGGCATCGAGTACGGCATGATGCAGGCCCTCGCCGAGGGCCTGGCCTTGCTCAAGGGCAAGGAGACCTTTGCACTCGACCTTGCGCAGATCACCGAGTTGTGGCGCCACGGGTCCGTGGTGCGCAGCTGGCTGCTGGATCTGACCGCCGAGGCCCTGGTCGAGGACCAGGCGCTCGCGGACATTGCGCCGGTGGTGGCCGATTCCGGTGAAGGCCGCTGGACGGTGCTCGAAGCCGTGGAACAGGGTATCCCCGCGCCCGTGATCAGCCTGGCCCTCGCCAGTCGCTTCGACAGCCAGGGCAAGGCCGATTACAGCAACCGCCTGCTGGCGGTGATGCGCCGTGCCTTCGGCGGCCATGCCGTAGGCAAGGATTGAAGCCCATGGTCGAGCATTGCACCTTCGTCATTTTTGGCGCCACGGGCAACCTGGCACTGGGCAAGCTGCTGCCGGCCCTGTATCAGCTCGAGGTGGCGGAGCAACTGCCCGATGGCATGCGTGTCGTCGGTTTCGGGCGCCGCGACTGGGATGATGCACACTGGCGGAGCGAGGTGGAGCGCGCCTTGGCCGGTCGAGATACCGATGCCGGGGTACTGGCGCGATTTCTGCCCCGGCTGCACTTCTTCCAGGGCGACCTGCGCGATGAGGCTGCCTATCCCGCCCTGCGCGACTATCTGCGCGACACGCCAGGCCTCTCACTCAACCTGGTGTTCTACATGGCCATCGCGCCGGTGGACTTCGGCAAGGTCAGCCACCAGCTCGGCGCCGTAGGGCTGAACCAGGAAGCCGATGGCTGGCGCCGGGTGGTGGTGGAAAAACCCTTCGGCTATGACCTGGAGAGCGCCGAGCGGCTGAATCAGCGCCTGGGAAGTGATTTTGGCGAACAACAGATCTATCGTATCGACCACTACCTGGGCAAGGGCACGGTGCAGAATATCCTGGTGTTCCGCTTCGCCAACCTGATGCTGGAGCCGTTGTGGAACCGCAATTACATCGATCATGTGCAAATCACCCATTCCGAGGCCCAGGGCACGGAAGGGCGCGCCGGCTATTACGACGGTGCCGGGGCATTGCGTGACATGATCCAGAGCCATCTGTTGCAGATGCTCACCCTGGTGGCCATGGAGCCGCCGGCATGCCTGGACGCGGAATCCCTGCGTGATGAAAAGGTGAAGGTACTGCGCTCCATACGCCCCATTCCCCGCAATGCCGTCAGCGCCCATGCCTTCCGCGCCCAGTACGCACGCGGCCGGGTGAACGGCGCGTCGCTGCCTGCCTACCTGGAAGAGAGTGGGGTGCCCGGGGACAGTGTCACCGAGACCTACGCGGCCATGAAGTTGTATATCGACAACTGGCGCTGGCGCAACGTGCCTTTCTTCATTCGCACCGGCAAGCGCATGGCGCACGACAACTCCATGATCGCCATCCGCTTCAAGCACCCGCCCCAGCAACTGTTCCGGGAGACCCACATCGAGCGTCTGAAACCCAATTGGTTGCTTATGAACATCCAGCCCAACGAATGTCTGCGCCTGGAATTGCAAGTGAAACAGCAGGGCCTCGACATGCGTGCCGAGACCACGCGGCTCGATGCCACTTCCTGTGGCATCGACAAGGCGCAACTGGACGCCTACCAGACCCTGTTGCTGGACGTGATCGAGGGTGATCACTCCCTGTTTCTGCGCTACGACGAGGTGAACTGGGCCTGGCGAGTGGTTGACCCGGTACTGAAGGAATGGTCCGTGGAGCGCGATTTCATACACACCTATCCCGCCGGGAGCTGGGGTCCGGAAGAGGCGAGCCGCCTGTTCAGCCGGGATGACCAGCAGTGGCGCAATGCATTGGAAGAGGATTGACAGGTATGGCACTGACCGCGACCCGAGCCTGGGCGGAATTACAGCGACATTACCAGGCCATCGAGGGCGAACAGATGCGCGACTGGTTCGCGCGGGATCCCGGGCGTTTCAGCAAGTTCTCCCTGCGCTTTGGGGAACTGCTGCTGGACTATTCCAAGAACCGCATCACCGAGGAGACCATGGGACTGCTCCAGGACCTGGCGCGCGAGCAGGGGGTGAGCCGCTGGATCGAACGCATGTTTGCCGGTGAACACATCAACAGCACCGAGGATCGTGCCGTGCTGCATGTGGCGCTGCGCAACCGTACCAATCGGCCGACCCGGGTCGATGGCCAGGATGTCATGCCCGCCGTGAACGCGGTGCTTGCGCGCATGCGCACCTTTACCGATTCGGTGCGCGACGGCAGCTGGCGTGGTTTCAGTGGACGGACCATCACCGATGTGGTGAACATCGGCATCGGTGGTTCCGACCTTGGTCCGCAGATGGTGTGTATGGCACTGCGACCCTATGCAGGGCGCCTGCGTGCCCATTTCGTCTCCAACGTGGACGGCAGCCAGATCAGCGATACATTGGCGGGGCTGGACCCGGAGACGACCCTGTTCATTGTTGCCTCCAAAACCTTCACCACCCAGGAAACCCTGGTCAATGCCCATGTCGCGCGTGCCTGGTTGTTGGCGAAGGCCGGTGACGAGCGGGCGGTGGCGCGGCATTTCGTGGCGGTGTCCACCAACGCCGATGCAGTACGCGCCTTCGGCATCGATACCGCCAATATGTTCGAGTTCTGGGACTGGGTGGGCGGGCGCTACTCCCTGTGGTCGGCCATCGGCTTGTCTATCTCCCTGTACATCGGCATGGACGACTTCGAGGCCCTGCTTGCCGGGGCCCATGCCATGGACGAACATTTCCGCACCACGCCCCTGGAGCAGAACCTGCCGGTGATCCTGGCCTTGCTGGGTATCTGGTACCGCAATTTCTTCGGCGCCGCGAGCCACGCCATCCTGCCCTACGATCAACACCTGCAGCGCCTGCCGGCCTACCTGCAGCAGGCGGACATGGAAAGCAACGGCAAATCGGTAACCCGCGACGGCCGGCCGGTGGATTATTCGACCGGGCCGGTGATCTGGGGCGAGCCGGGGACCAACGGCCAGCATGCTTTCTACCAACTGATCCACCAGGGTACCCAGCTCATCCCGGCGGATTTTCTCGCCGCCGTGGAAGCGCCCCATTCGCTGGAGGAACATCAACGCATCCTGCTGGCCAATTTCCTGGCCCAGCCCGAGGCCCTGCTGCAGGGCAAGGGAGCGGAGGCCGTGCGTGCCGAGCTGGAGGCCCAGGGTCTGGCGGGCGCGTCCCTGGAGTCACTGGTGCCGCACAAGGTATTCCCCGGCAATCGCCCCAGCAATGCCATCCTCTACCGGCGCCTGGACCCGGAAACCCTGGGTGTGCTGCTGGCGCTCTATGAGCACAAGATCTTCGTGCAAGGGGTGATTTGGGAGGTCAACTCCTTCGACCAGTGGGGCGTGGAACTGGGCAAGCAGCTGGCCGGAACCCTGCTCAAGGAACTGGAGAGCGGCGCGCCGGGCGAGGGGCATGATGCCTCCACCCGCGGCCTGTTGGCCCACTATCGGACCCTGGGCGGCAGGAATTCCGACGCCTGACCGGTATGGGGAAGGAGCAGGCTGAATGACGTGTGATGCTGTGCTGTGCGGAGGTCGGGCACCATGCTGATGCAAGCGGTGCCACCGCAACCACCTTCCATGATGGGGCGCATGACTTCGTTGCACGAGGCACGCCTGGATCAAGTGTTGCGCCGCCTCAAGGCCACGGGCGCCCGGCGCGTACTGGACCTGGGCTGTGGCGCGGGCCACCTGCTGCACCGCCTGGCGGGCGAGCCGCAGTTCGAGGAGATCGTCGGACTCGAGCGCTCCGGCGATGCATTGCTCGAGGCCCGCGCCCTGTTGTCCGAACACCTGGCAAGCGGGCGGTCCGGCCTGCGCCTGGTGTGCGGTTCTTACGCCGAGGCCCATGCGGCATTCAGGGACTACGACGCGGCCGCCATGGTGGAGACCATCGAGCATGTGCGTCCGGAAGAACTCTCCGCGGTCGAACGGGCCGTGTTCGGGAGCATGCGTCCCCGTGTTCTGTACCTGACCACTCCGAACCGGGAATACAACCCGCTGTTCGGCATGGCCCCCGACGAGCGACGCGAGCCGGACCATCAATTCGAGTGGGATCGCGCGCGGTTCCGGCGTTGGACCGTCGGGGTGGCGCAACGCAACGGTTATCGTGTCACCATGGGCGGCCTTGGCGAAAGCCATCCCGAACTCGGCCATCCGACCCAGACCGCTTTTTTCGAGCGCCTGGACCCAAATAGTCCTGTCACCCTTCCGGCATTTGGCGGATAATCGAGCGCGGAGTCGGCCAGACAGTCGCTGTGGCGCAAGCCATGGAGGAAAGTCCGGGCTCCATAGGGCAGGGTGCCAGGTAACGCCTGGGAGGCGCGAGCCTACGGAAAGTGCCACAGAAAATATACCGCCTACGCGCTTCGGCGCCGGTAAGGGTGAAATGGTGCGGTAAGAGCGCACCGCGCACCTGGTAACAGGTGTGGCAGGGCAAACCCCACCCGGAGCAAGACCAAATAGGGGAACATTGGCGTGGCCCGCGCTGTTCCCGGGTAGGTCGCTCGAGGTGTCCGGCGACGGACATCCCAGATGAATGACTGTTCTCGACAGAACCCGGCTTATCGGCCGACTCCTCTTATTCGATGTTTGGACCTCAATAAAACCTCAATAACGCCAAGAGCGCCAAGGCCGCCAAGATCGCCAAGAATTCATAAGTGAAAAATGGTCCAAGGAGTCAGGGTACTTGAAATCAGTACCCTGACTCCTTGAACGGACAAAATCTGTCATCCGGTTTTTCAACAATGATTT
>DATHUT010000286.1:0-4903 GCA_035462005.1 Gammaproteobacteria bacterium
CCACCACCAGCCGGTGGCTGAGCAGCTTGGCGATCTTGCTGGCGCACTGGGCATCCTGCAGGCTACAGGTGGACAGGTTCACCGCCACATGCAGGTGCAAGCCCTGTTTGTGCCACAGTTCACGCTGGCGCAGGGCCTCGCCCAACACCCACTCGGTGAGCGGGAAGATGAGCCCGCTCTGTTCCGTCAGGGGAATGAATTCATCGGGTGTAACATAGCCATATTCGGGATGCTGCCAGCGCAATAGCGCCTCGACACCATCCACCTGCCGTGTCTTGAGATTCAGCTTGGGCTGGTAATGCAGTTCCAACTGGTGTTTTTCGATGGCGGCGCGCAGCTCTGCCATCAGGGTCAGGCGCCGCACGCTATGGCGGTCCTCCCGGGGTTCGTAAATGGCGTAACCCAGGTTGTGTTCCTTGGCCTTGTACATGGCCACGTCAGCATGCTGGAGCAGGGTTTCGGCGTCGGTGCCGTGATCGGGATACATGGCAATGCCGATACTGACATCGATATCGAGATCCACTCCGGCGGTGGGAATGGGCGTTTCCAGGCAATCGATGATCTTTTCCGCGCAGCGCTGCGCCCGGCTCAGAGGGGTATGTGGCAGCAGGATGGCGAACTCATCGCCGCCGAGCCGGGCAATGGTGTCGCTACGACGCAGCAGGCCGTTGACCCGCTCCCCGACGGTCTTGAGTAGCAGGTCGCCACTGTGATGACCCAGGGTATCGTTCACTTCCTTGAACCGGTCCAGGTCCAGGATGAACAGGCCGACGGGATTGCCATGACGGTGGGCCTCATCCAGGGTATGGGTCAGGCGATCAAAGAGCAGGGTACGATTGGGAAGGCCGGTAAGGCTGTCATGCAATGCGCGATGGGTGAGTGCGGCGGTTTCGGCTCGAAAGCCACGCGCGATACGCTGAGACAGCAGCAATGCCGCACCGGAAATCAGCAACAGCACCAGCCCCCCGGCAAAGGCCAACTGCGTGAACAGATCCTTTGCCAGCATGGAATCTTCCCGGGCGGAAGTACGCAGCAGGCGCAGATGGTAAGCGGTGCCAGGGCTTTCCACCGTGGCCCAGGCATAGCTGTGCCCACCCTGGACAGAATGGCCGGTGCGCGTGAATTGATCCGTCAGTGGTGGCAGGTCCCGGGGCAGGGTGACGCCATCCGGCTTGCGACTCAGCGTGATATTGCCAGCGGACTGCACCTGCAGGATCCAGTCCTGGTCGCTGTATTCCCGAAGGTTGGCCAGGGCCACCGAAGCCGGGATACCTTCCTGCAACAGCAGGGCGAAGTGCCGGGCGAGGTATCCGGCATGGCTGCGCAACAGATCGATTTCGCGCCGGTCGGCCAGGGTGCTTGCCTGGTGCTGCGTGAGGGCGCCAAACAACAGCAGGGCCGCCAGGACCAGGCCCGTATAGGTACAGAACAGTCGCGTGCGCAGGCTCACGACCATTCCCTCACGGATTCTCGAAAACGGATTAGGGCCCAGACGCGCTGCCGTCTGGTGCGGTGGTGTTGCATAAACTGACCTTAGCTACTGCCTGGCTTGATATTATCGTCGTATTAGCGCCCGGCGAGGTTGGTTCTTTAATGGGCTATCTTATACAGACAATTGAAGTGACAATAAAATTTTTTCGATTCCCGGCGCCGAATCAGGTAGGATTGGCGCAGCGGGCTGTAGGGATGGACAGCCCGACCGCGGGCGGGGCCGGGGGGCCATGACACCGCCGCGCGATACAAGCATAACGCGAATCCCATGGCTAGAATCATCGGCATCAGCAGTGGCAAGGGCGGGGTTGGCAAGACCAGCATCAGTGTCAACCTGGCGCTGCAACTGGCTCGCCAGGGCCAGCGCGTATGCCTGTTCGATGCCGACCTGGGACTCGCCAACGTCAATATTCTCCTCGGCCTGCAGCCCCGTCATACCCTCGCTGACGTCATCCAGGGCGAGGTAAGCCTGCAGGACATCATCATCCGGAGCCCGGATGGTATCGATATCATCCCTGGCAGTTCCGGAATCGAGCGCATGGCCGACCTGGAGCCGGACCAGATGCAAGACCTGGTATCCGCCTTCACCGACCTCGATGAGTATGACTGGGTGCTGTTGGATACCTCCTCGGGCATCAATCGCAATGTGCTGTGTTTCTCCCTGTCGGCACCGGAGCTGCTGCTGGTGGTCAATACCGAGCCCACCTCGCTTACCGATGCCTATGCCCTGTTGAAGATCCTGTTTCACAATGAATACGCCGGGGCCGTGCGGGTTGTCGTGAACCAGTGCAAATCACTGGCAGCCGGCGAGCAGACCTATGACAAGTTTCGCCGGGCGGTACGCCTTTACCTTGAGCGGGACATCCCCTTGCTGGGAGTGATTCCGCAAGATTCCGGCATGCCCGAGGCGGTGACCGCCCAGCAGGCCCTGGTGGTGCGCGATCCCGACAGCCGCGCTGCGCGTCGCCTGCACCAGATGGCCTCCGATCTTCTGGGGAGTGAAGCGCCCGAAACCCAGATCGCGGGCATGGAACACTACTGGGCCACCTATCTGAAATGCCTGCGAGGCGGAAGCCTGCGCGGGGTCAAGTCGGAGCTGCCGTCGTCGCGGGTTGCCACGTCACCGGCGGAGACCACACCGGTGCCCGTACCGGAACCTGAGGTGGAAGCTCTGCGCGCCGAGGTCATGCCGGTGCTCGGCGAGCTGACGCGCACCCTGCAGGCGGTATTCGACGAGTTGCGCGAGATTCGCGCGGAGCTGCAGGATCGGCGGCGTGTGCCGGTGGGCCGGGAGAACGCTCTACATTCACCGGTGGTGCTGTTACCGTCACGCTCGCCCGGGGAGTGCAACAAGCCGGAGGCCCTGCGCAAGGTGTTGGGTGCCTATCAGGTGCAGTGCGAACAGCTGACAGGACATCAGCCCATGGAACTGTTCCGTTTCACCCGTCATTCCGGACAACCCCTCGTTTGCGCCTATCATGCGGCGGGCGATGATTCCCTGTCCGATCCGGGAACCCGCCGGGTCCAGCAATCCTGAGTCTGCGGGCCCTGTGAGCCCGGTGTCATTCTCGCTAAAGGGATTTAGCCAATGTTGCGATATCTGATCCGGCGTCTTGCCGGCGCCCTGGTAGTGATCCTGGGGGTGAGTTGCCTGGTGTTCCTGCTCATCCAGCTGGTGCCCGGTGATCCTGTCGAGGTGATGCTGGGGGAATCCGCCTCCAGCGCCGACCGCGCAGCGTTGCGGGAACAGCTGGGCCTGAACCAGCCGCTGCTGGTGCAGCTCTGGCAGTACCTGTCTGGCCTGGCCCGTGGTGATCTCGGTATTTCTCTCTTTTCCCAGCGTCCCATCGGCGAATTGCTGCTGGAACGCCTCCCCGCCACCCTCCTGCTCACGGCCACCGCCCTGGGTTTCGCCCTGCTGTTGTCCGTGCCCCTGGGTGTTCTGGCCGCGCTGCGCAAGGACAGCCTGTGGGATACGGGCGCCATGGCCTTTGCCCTGTTCGGCGTCTCCATTCCCAACTTCTGGCTCGGCCCGCTGCTGATCCTGCTGTTCTCCCTGTGGCTGGGCTGGTTCCCGGTCAGTGGCGCCGAAGGCCCCGGCGCGTGGGTGCTGCCAGCCCTGACCCTGGGCACCGGCCTGGCGGCCATCCTGTCGCGCATGGTACGCAGCAGCCTGCTGGAGGTGCTGCAGGAAGACTATATGCGCACGGCACGCGCCAAGGGCCTGTCGCCGACGCGGGTGGTGTGGGTGCACGGCCTGCGCAATGCCCTGCTGCCGGTCATTACCCTGCTGGGTCTGCAGCTCGGCGCCCTGCTGGGAGGAGCGGTGATCACCGAAACGGTGTTTTCCTGGCCCGGCATCGGCTCTCTGACCATCGAGGCCATCCAGCGCCGCGATTATCCCCTGGTGCAGGCCTGCGTGTTGCTCATCAGCCTCGCCTATGTACTGGTCAACCTCGCCACCGACCTGGTCTATGCCTGGATCGATCCACGCATCCGGCTGGGGGAGGGTGGCTGAATGCTGTACCGCATCGCCTTGTCCGTCCTCCTGCTCTGGGCGCTGCTGGGCCTGTTCGCGCCACTGTTGCCGCTGCAGCCCAATGTCATGGAACTGGAGTCCATCCTGCAACCTCCCGCGAGCTCTTCCTGGCTGGGGTATGACGACCTGGGACGGCCGCTCGTGGACCGTCTGCTGGCGGGGGCACAGACCTCCTTCCGGGTGGCCCTCTGGGTGGTGCTGGTATCCTCCCTGCTGGGTACCCTGGTGGGGACCCTGGCCGCCTACCTGGGTGGCTGGCTGGACCGCTTGCTGGTCCAGGTCATCGATATCATGCTGGCCTTTCCCGGTATCCTGCTGGCCATTGCCCTGGCCGGTATGCTGGGCCCGGGCATGGACAATGTGGTGATCGCCCTGAGCGCGGTGGGCTGGGTGGGCTATGCCCGCCTGAGTCGCGCGCAGGTATTATCCCTGAAGCATCGCGACCATGTACTGGCGGCACGCGCCCTGGGTAGTGGAACCCCTACCATCCTGGTGCGCCATCTGTTGCCATTGATGAGCGCGCCCTTGATCATCGAGGCCACCTTCGGTGTGGCGGCGGTGGTAATTGCCGAGGCCGGCTTGTCCTTCCTGGGCCTGGGCGTACAACCGCCCGATGCCTCCTGGGGCAGCATGATCCGTGACGGCACCCGCTATATGCTGGTCGCGCCACACATGGTGCTGGTACCGGGCATCGCCTTGTGGTTGGTGGTGATGAGTGTCAACCTGCTGGGTGATCGGCTGCGGGATCACCTGGATGTGCGCAGTCGTTGACCCGGCACGCCGAGATGCGGTGGTAAGCAAGGTGGCCGAGACGCAGTCAGGGGACTCGCTGTGAATACATCCCTGTAAGCTCGACGGCCGCGTCCATGCGGC
>DATHUT010000287.1:0-3840 GCA_035462005.1 Gammaproteobacteria bacterium
AAACAGTCAACCTTTTGGGCTACCATCAAAAAATACTATGGAATATTAACAAATTAAATATAAAAGCAATTTTCCGGCCAATCCTGGATCAGTCCTCGTTTACCTCGATACGCCGTGCCATGGCGGCGGGACTCTTGGGCAGGCTGAGGTGCAGTACCCCGTCGCGGTAGCGGGCCCGTGCATCGGTTTCGTCCACCTCCGCGGGCAGGGGGATGGCCCGCTCGAACTGACCGTAGGCGCACTCCATAATGTGGTAACGCCCTTCCTTCTGTTCGTGCCGTACCTGCTTTTCGCCTCGAATCACGGCCACGTTGCCATTGTGGATCTGGATATCAAAGGCATCGGCACTCATGCCCGGTGCTTCCAGCTTGATCTGTACGCTGTCGCTGGTTTCCTGGACCTCCGCGGCCAGCAGTCCCCAGCGTGCACTATGGCGCAGGAACTGTTCATCGGCGGTCTCCAGGCCGCCGTCGCGGTAGCCGGGCTGGAAACGGGTCAGGGCCTGGGAAGCGCGCTCGCGCAGGTGGCTCCAGCCCTCGGCCAGCGAGTCCCAGGTGTGTTCCAGGCCTTCACGTAGTTGCTGCAGTGTCGACATGAGGGTTTCCTCCTGTATGCAAAGTGCGGCAGTCATTGCCGTGGATCAAAGTCGAAGTGTTTCGCCATGCGACGGTAGAAGTCCTTGTCGGCTGCCGTGCGCGCCGGCGGGGTGATGATCTGCAGGGTCACGTACTGGTCCCCCGGCGGCGTGCCCGGCAGGCCGCGTCCCGCCAGGCGCAAGCGCTGGCCGCTGCGGGCACCGGCCGGGATCCTGAGTTCCACCGGGCCGCCGAGGGTGGGTACCTTGACCTTGTCACCGAGGGCGGCCTCCCAGGGGGTAACGGGCAGATCCTGGTGCAGGTCGCGGCCCTCGGGGCGGAAGCGGGGATGGGGTTCGAACTCCACGTCGAGATAGAGATCCCCAGCCTGGCCGCCTGCCTGTCCTGCCCCGCCCTGACCCGCCAGGCGGATCTGCTGGCCTTCGATGATCCCCTTGGGGATGCGTACCGTGAGGGCGTGTGGTGAAACACTCACGTGGCCCTGGGCATCCACCTGCGGGGCCTGCAGCTGGATGGTGCGCCGGGCACCCTGGAAGGAGTCTTCCAGGGAAATGCGGATCCTGGCGCGATGGTCCTCGCCCTGGCGTTGGAAGCCCCGTCTCCGCTGTCCGCTCGTGAAGCCGGCCTGGGCGCCGAAGGGACTGCGGCCACCGAACAGGGATTCGAAGAAATCGCTGAAGTCGCGCTCGCCCATGCCCTCGGCGCGAAACTCGAAACCCGTATCCCAGTCGGGTGGAGGGGTGAAATCCTGCCCGCCACGCCACTGGCTGCCGAGCTGGTCATAGGCGGCGCGCCGGCCTGGGTCCTTCAGGACCTCGTTGGCCTCGTTGACTTCCTTGAAGCGGGCCTCGGCATCGGCCTCCTGGCTGACGTCCGGGTGATACTTGCGCGCCAGCTTGCGGTAGGCGCGCTTGATTTCATCCTGGGTGGCGTCCTTCGCTACACCCAGGATCTTGTAATAATCCTTGTACTGCATGTCGAGACGACCTTGCGTGGTCTGTTTATCGGAGCACGACGAAAACAACCGTAGGAGCGGCCTTGGCCGCGAACATCTCCGGCGTCCTGGTTCGCGGCCAAGGCCACTCCTACATGCGGTCCCGGCCGGCTAGCGGCCAGGCCATCATTCCTCCACCTGGATCTTGCGCCGCTGCACCTTTTCCTGCTTGGGAATCGTGACCTCCAGCACGCCATTCTTGGACTTGGCGCTGATGCTGTTGGCATCGGCGGTGTCGGGCATGCTGAAACGGCGGAAGAAGGTGCCGCGGGAGCGCTCGATGCGCTTGTAGCCTTCACGTTCTTCCTTGGACTCGCTGTGGCGTTCGCCCTTGATGGTGAGGATGCCATTTTCCATGTGGACCTCGATGTCCTTGGGTTCGACGCCGGGGATATCGGCATGGATCAGGTAGCGGTCCTCCAGTTCCTGGATATCCACGGCCGGGGCCCAGTCACTGGTCGTGATGTTGGCGTCATCCTCGGTTCCGCGAGTGCTCAGCTGTCGGTTCAGGTCTTGCTGCAGTTGGTCCAGCAAGCGCCAGGGGTTGGTATGGGTCAGTGCCATGGTGTGGTGCTCCTCTTGTCCGGTTGCGATACCCGCTAGATTGGGCCGGTTGGGAGGCTTTCAAGGGTCCGGTTTGTGATCCCTGGCGGCGGGGGCTACCCTTGTGCAGTGGGTGATAGGGATACGCGCGCGGTTGGGGGGCTGGAATATTAGAAACACTATATATTGTGTTTGCCTATTTCCGGCCCGGTTTTGAAAGACAAACTTTTTTATCCCGCCCGCAGTCTGTAGAAATAGTGTAACTAAATGTTATTTAATATTTTTATGCTAACGTTTTTAACGTGCCCGGAGGCTTGACAGGTTTTTGCCTTATGCCTACTCTTCCCTGGTCGAACACAAGATGTTGTGTCGGGCCATCAGCCTGGATTGACGCCTCTGAAGGCGTCCCGGAGGGCTGATTCGGGGTACCGCCTGGCCCGCTAACAAGAATCAGAATTCAGGGAGCCAGCAGACCCAATGAAATCCGTCCAGTTGAAAGCCGTGCCCACCAGCGTCGCCGCCATTCCCATGCAATCCGCCTCCCTGGACATCTGGGACAAGAAGTATCGTCTCAAGACCAAGGACGGTTCGGTGCTCGATGAGACCATCGACGATACCTACCGGCGCGTGGCCCGGGCCCTGTCCGAGGTGGAGACCAGTGACGAGCTGCGCGAGCACTGGTATGAACAGTTCCTGTGGGCCCTGCGTCGTGGGGCCATCCCCGCCGGCCGGATCACCTCCAATGCCGGCGCCCTGGCCCACAAGCCCGCCACCTCCACCATCAACTGCACCGTGTCCGGCATCATCCAGGACTCCATGGACAATATCCTGCAGCGGGTGCACGAGGCCGGCCTGACCCTCAAGGCGGGTTGCGGGATCGGCTACGAGTTTTCCACCCTGCGGCCGCGCGGTGCCTATGTCTCCGGTGCCGGCGCCTACACCTCCGGCCCGCTGTCCTTCATGGATATCTACGACAAGATGTGTTTCACCGTGTCCAGCGCCGGTGGTCGCCGCGGTGCCCAGATGGCCACCTTCGACGTGGGCCACCCCGATGTCACCGATTTCATCCGCGCCAAGCGCGAGGACGGCCGCCTGCGCCAGTTCAACCTGTCGCTGCTGATCACCCGCGAGTTCATGGAAGCGGTGCAGGCCAATGGCGACTGGAAGCTGGCCTTCCCGCTGACGGAGAAGGAAGTGGAGCAGGATGACATCGACCTGCACAATCCCGAGCAGGTGGTGTGGCGCGAATGGCCATACAAGAACAAGTACGTCGCCAACGAAGCCGGCCTGGTGGCCTGCAAGGTCTACCGCACCATCCGTGCCCAGCGCCTGTGGGACGTGATCATGGCCTCCACCTATGATTTTGCCGAGCCGGGCTTCATCCTCATCGACAAGGTCAATGAGATGAACAACAACTGGTTCTGTGAGAGCATCCGTGCGACCAATCCCTGTGGCGAACAACCGCTGCCGCCCTACGGTTCCTGCCTGCTGGGTTCCATCAATCTCACCAAGTTCCTGCGCGAGCCCTTCACCGAAAAGGCCTGGTTCGATTGGGACGAATACCGCAAGGTGGTGGGCATCTTCACCCGTATGCTCGACAACGTGGTGGAGATCAACGGCCTGCCCCTGGAGCAGCAACGCAAGGAGATCTTCAGCAAGCGCCGCCACGGCATGGGCTTCCTGGGACTGGGTTCCTCCATCACCATG
>DATHUT010000288.1:0-3946 GCA_035462005.1 Gammaproteobacteria bacterium
CGCCGCCTGCAGGAATCCCTCGCCACCCAGGATGCCGACCAGGCCTTGAGGACATCGGTGGTGGAGGTGCCGTCCCTGGACGAGCCTGAGGAAGCGCCGGAGGCAGCGCCTGCCGCGCCTGCCACCGCGGTTACTCCGCCATCACGGGAACCGGTCCCTGAGCCATCCCGTGCCGGGGGCAGGCCCTGGCTGGGCGTGCTGCTGGGTCTGGTAATGGGCCTGGCGGGGGCGGCGGGTGGTTTCTACCTGTTCCAGTCCGGTTCGAATGCGCAGGAAGACGAGCCCGCGCCCACCGAAAGGGAGGCTCCAGTGACCGAGGCCGACCCCGCCGAGACGGTGCAGGTTACTCCCCCTGCGTCCGTACCGCCGGAGACTCCGGCCAAGGAGTCCGTATCACCTGCTCCGGCTGCTGTCGTGGAGCCCGAGTGGGAGCCTGTGGCGCGCCGTTTCTCGGACCCGCTGTCCGTTGGTGGACGCGGTCCCCGGATGGTGGAGTTGCATGCAACGGAATTCCAGATGGGTAGTGGCCCGGGTTCGCCTCATTTCGAGGAGCGGCCACGCCACCAGGTCCAGCTGAAGGCCTTTGCCATCGCCGCGCGGGAAGTCAGTTTTGCGGAATATGATCGCTTTGCCGAAGCCACCGGGCGTCGCAAGCCCGATGACATGGGCTGGGGGCGGGGCGATCGCCCGGTGATGCAGGTCAGCTGGGAGGATGCGCGGGCCTACGCCGAGTGGCTTTCCGCCCAGACCGGCCGCCGCTATCGCCTGCCCACCGAGGCGGAATGGGAATACGCCGCGCGGGGTGGCAAGGATACGCGCTATTGGTGGGGGAACGATCCGGCCTCGGGACAGGCCAACTGCCATGGCTGCGGCAGCGACTGGGATGGCCGCCGTACCGCCCCGGTGGGCAGTTTCGCGGCCAACCCCTTCGGCTTGCACGAGATGCATGGCAATGTGCAGGAGTGGGTCCAGGATTGTTACCAGGACAACTACCAGGCGGCACCCGGCGATGGCCGGGCGGTCGAGACCGCCGGTTGCACGCGGCGGGTGGTGCGCGGTGGCGGGTACGCCAGCGTTGCCGACAGCCTGCGCAGCACCGCGCGCGGCCAGTTAGCGCCGGACAGCCGGCTGGATCACGTGGGCTTTCGGGTGGCGCGCGATCGCTAGAAGTTGGGCTAACGTAAGTGCCATTCGGGGTGCCCTTTTTCGCTATCCAGCCGCGTTCAGCGGCTCGGACATTTAAAAGGACACTGGCGGCTTCTATGGGTCAGACTCGATTGATCACTCATAGCCTAACTCCCGGTTGACTTCGCGCCCGCCGTCGGTACGCTCCAGCCCCCATGGCCCACATACTTGCCATCGGCATCGCCACCCTCGACATCGTCAACATCCTGGACGGCTATCCTGCCGAGGACAGCGAGGTGCGCGCCCAGGCGCAGCGGGTCAGTCGCGGCGGCAATGCCACCAACACCCTGGCGGTGCTGAGCCAGCTGGGACACCGGACCAGCTGGGCCGGCGTGTGGGTGGAGGAACCCGATGCCCTGCGCATCCGCGCGGACCTGGAACACCATGGCATCGACACCCGCCACTGCCGCTGCCTGGAATCCGGCAAGGTACCCACCTCCTATATCACCCTCAATGCCCGCAACGGCTCCCGGACCATCACCCATTACCGCGACTTGCCGGAGTTCAGTGCCGAGGATTTTCGCCGCATCGAACTGACGGGCGTTGACTGGCTGCATTTCGAGGGCCGCAATGTGACAGAGACGGCGGCCATGCTGGCTCACGCCCGTGCCAGCGCGCCCCACATTCCCTGTTCCCTGGAAGTGGAGAAGCCCCGTCCCGGTATCGAGACCCTGTTCGGCCTCGCGGACGTACTGTTGTTCTCGCCGGTCTACGCCCGTTCCCGTGCGGATACGCCGGAGACCCTGCTGCGCGCCGTGCGCGAAGCCCACCCGGATGCGGAACTCTATTGCACCGCCGGTCCCGCCGGCGCCCTGGCCCTGGATCGTGGCGGGGCCTTGCACCGCAGTCGTGCCTTTGCCCCGGAGCGGGTGGTGGATACGCTAGGCGCCGGCGATACCTTCAATGCCGCCGTTATCGACGGCTATCTGCGGCACCTGCCCGTGGCCAGCCTGCTGGGCCGTGCCTGCCGCGTGGCCGGGCTGAAGGTGGGCCAGGAGGGCCTGCGCGACCTGCCCCTGGCCGCCCTGCAAGCCGAGGACGCGCACCATGGATGATCGACTTTGTCGTCTTGAGGATTTGCCTGATCCGGGCAGCAAGGCCTTCGCGATCGAGGGCATTGCCGGCCCGGAGGAGATCTTCCTGGTGCGCCAGGGGGATGAGGTATTCGCCTACCGCAACCAGTGCCCCCATACGGGGGGTCCCCTGGACTGGATGCCGGACCAGTTTCTCGACCTCGACAAACGCCACATCCAGTGTGCCACCCACGACGCCCGTTTCCGCATTGAGGACGGCTTCTGCCTTGTCGGCCCCTGCGCGGGTCAGGCCCTGCAAGCGGTGGCGGTGCGTCAGGAGTCGGGCTGGATACGATTGGTACCCGCGACAGGGAAATGAAAAACGCCAGCCCATCGGCTGGCGTTTTCAGATGTCTGGCCGATATGGCCAGGATTCAGTTCATGCGATCGAGGAACAGTTCCAGATCGCCGCTTCGCAGCGATGCCGGCATGCCGGAACGGGTGGTTGCGGTGGTGTCGGTTTGCAGGCTGACTTCCACCTGCGGGGCTGGTGCCTGCAGCTCGTTGGTGGGCCCATCCTCGCCAGCAGGGGAAAGGACGATTTCGTCGCAGCGCGTGCCAGATGCCATGTCGATGATGAGGGTCATGATGTTCCTCCTTGCCGGGGGATGGAGATGGCCTTCAATCAGAGTAGCGGCGCGCGCGCGAGGAAATTTAGCCTTCCCGTAATGCGGCCGGTTAATGCCCAATCTACAGGGAGTTGGGGAAAATGAAAAGCGCGGGAGCGGGGTGGATTCAGTCTTCGTAATCGATCCGGTCCAGGGGATTGGCCCTCAGGGCGCCACCGGCTCCCTGATCCAGGTCCACGCCATAGTCCTCGCGGTCGATATCCAGAGAACCGGACCAGTCCTCGGGCGGCTCGGCGGGCTCCACCGGCAGTTCCTGCCAAGTGTCCAGTTCCAGTTCCTCGATGGTGCCATCGAAGTACTGGATTTCCAGTGTGCCATCATCCCGATCGATGGCTACGATTTCAAAGGTATCGCCCTGGACATTCTTGTACCAGTCGCCGATACGCGGATCATATTCGGTCGCCATTGCGGTACCTCCGTGATGGCTGTGCTGTTACCCTGTAGCGAACGAGGGCCCGCTGTCCGTGATACCGGACCTGAGCCCTCTACCAACATATAGCCCCCATGGGCAGGATGGCAAGCTTGCGCGGGGAGGCCTGGTGAATATCGTGGTAGTGGATGGCGCGGAACTGGCGCCAAATGTGGATTTTCCGCCCCACTAGCAGCGGAGGGAGCATCCGTAATGGAATTCGTTGAAGAGTATTTTGCCCAGGTGGCATGGAGTGACCTGATCTTTGCCACCCTGCGCATCCTGTTGATCCTGGTCCTGGCCTGGATCGCTATCCACGCCGCCAAGGTGGGACTGCAGCGTCTGGAACAGCGCCTCATCGCCAGCGGGCGCCAGCAGGGCGACATGGCCGGCGAGGCCGCCAAGCGCGCCGAGACCCTGGTGCGGCTATTGCGCCAGGCCATCGTCATCGTCATCTGGGTGATGGCGCTGCTGATCGTGCTCAACGAACTGGGCGTGGCGGTTGCGCCCATCCTGGCCAGTGCCGGTGTGGTGGGCCTGGCGGTGGGCTTCGGTGCCCAGAACCTGGTGCGCGATGTCATCAGCGGCTTTTTCATGATCCTGGAAAACCAGGTGCGCATCGGCGACGTGGCCGTGGTCAATGGCACCGG
>DATHUT010000289.1:0-25422 GCA_035462005.1 Gammaproteobacteria bacterium
TACCGGCACCTCGAGGACGTGGTGCGGCGCATCGCGCTCAGCCGCTTTTCCGTGGAGCTGGTGCTGCGCCGCAACCAGAAACCGGTGCTGCACCTGCCCGCCGCCCGTCAGCTCGGGGAACAGGAGCGGCGCGTGGCGGAGCTGTGCGGCAAGCCTTTCCTGGAACAGGCCCTGCACGTGGAGCACGAGGCCGCCGGCCTGCGCATCGAGGGCTGGATCGGCCTGCCGACCTTCTCGCGCAGCCAGCCTGACCTGCAGTATTTCTTCGTCAATGGACGCATGGTGCGCGACAAGCTGATCGCCCATGCGGTGCGCCAGGCCTACCAGGATGTGCTGTATCACGGCCGCCATCCCGCCTTCGTGCTCTACCTGTCCCTGGATCCGGCCGGGGTGGATGTGAATGCTCACCCCACCAAGCACGAGGTACGTTTTCGCGACAGCCGTCTGGTGCACGATTTCCTGTTTCGTTCCCTGCACCAGGTGCTGGCCGGGGTGCGGCCGGGCGCGGCGAGCGATTTCCCGCCGGCCGTGCAGCCGGCAACAGCCCCGGCGGCCTTCGCGTCCATGTCGGCGCAGCAGCCCATGCCCTTGCAGGTGCGCGAGGAACTGGCGATCTATGATCGACTGCACGGCAGCGCGGTGCCTCAGGGCGGTCCAGTTCCATTGCCGGAGCATGATCCCGGTACGCCACCCCCCCTGGGCTATGCGTTGGCACAACTGCACGGCATCTACATCCTGGCGCAGAACCAGGAGGGGCTGGTGCTGGTGGACATGCACGCCGCCCATGAACGGATCACCTATGAACGATTGAAGGCCGCCCAGGCCGGGCAGGGCATCCGCTCCCAGCCCCTGCTGGTGCCGGTCAGCCTGTCCGTGAGTCGCCGCGAGGCCGACCTGGCCGAGCAGCATCGCGAGGAACTCGCCGCCCTTGGTGTCGAGCTGGATCGTCAGGGTCCGGAGACCCTGGTGGTGCGGCAGGTGCCCAGCCTGCTCATCCGGGGGGATGCGGAGGCCCTGGTGCGCGACCTGCTGGCGGACCTGGAGGGCCAGGGCAGCACTACCCGCCTGCAGGAGGCCATGAACGAGGTGCTGTCCACCATGGCCTGCCATGGCTCGGTGCGCGCCAACCGCCAGCTCGAACTTGCCGAGATGAACGCCCTGCTGCGCGACATGGAACGCACCGAGCGCAGTGGTCAGTGCAACCACGGCCGCCCCACCTGGGTGCGGATCGGCCTGGAGGAGCTGGACCGATTGTTCCTGCGCGGGCGTTGAGAATGCCGGAGCGCCTCCCCATCCTGTGCCTTATGGGCCCCACCGCTTCCGGCAAGACCGGCCTGGCGGTGGAGCTGGTGCAGCGTCTGCCCTTCGAAATCATCAGTGTGGACTCGGCCATGGTCTACCGGGGCATGGACATTGGCACCGCCAAGCCTGTTGCCGAGGTACTGGAGCGGGCGCCTCATCACCTGATCGACATCCTGGATCCCGCCGAACGCTACTCGGCGGCCCGCTTTCGTGACGATGCTTTGGCGGTGATGGAACAAATCCGGGCCCGCGGCGGTCTACCCTTGCTGGTAGGGGGTACCAGCCTGTATTTCCGCGCCCTGCAGCAAGGCCTCTCCGAGTTGCCGGAGGCGGACCCTGCCTGTCGGCTCGAGCTGGAGGCATGGGCCGCCCGGGAGGGCTGGGATGCGTTATATCGGGAGTTGGCGCGGGTGGACCCGCTGGCAGCTCACCGCATCCATCCCAACGATCCGCAGCGCATCGGTCGCGCCCTGGAGGTGTACCGGCTTACCGGACGCCCTCTGAGTGACTGGTTTCGCGAGGGGCGTGGCGTGGAGGGTCCCTACCGCTTCGTAAACCTGGCGCTGGCCCCTCCGGAGCGCGGGGTGTTGCACCAGCGCATTGCCGAGCGCTTCCGGGCCATGCTGGAGGAAGGCCTGGTGGAAGAGGTCAAGGCGCTGTTTGCCCGCCCCGACCTGCACCCGGGCCTGCCCTCCATGCGCGCGGTGGGCTATCGCCAGGTCTGGTCCTGGCTGGCGGGCGAGTGCAGCGAGGCGGAGATGGTGGAGCGCGGAATCGCCGCCACCCGCCAGTATGCCAAGCGCCAGTTGACCTGGCTGCGCGGTGAAACGGACCTGGCCTGGCTGGATCCTGCCAGCCCCGGCCTGGCCGACCGTCTGGCGGATTGGTGGGAAGCCGGTGGGCATGCCCCTTTTACAGAAAAATGAAGGGCAAAGGGAGGCACCCCGCAGTATTCAGAGTAATTGACTGTGCTACAATTTTTTTACCCTGTAGCGTCACCGGGAAAAATGAGTACGCAACGGAATCGCGCATAACGACCATATAACTTTCGCATGAGAAGATTCTTGGGAGATAAGAACCTTGGTGCATGTAACTAGAAGAAGGAGAACGGAAATGGCCCGTGGCCAATCACTGCAAGAACCCTTTTTGAACGCGCTTCGCAAGGAGCGGGTGCCAGTGTCGATTTACCTGGTGAACGGAATCAAGTTGCAAGGTCAGATCGAATCCTTCGACCAGTTCGTGGTGTTGTTGAAGAACAGCGTCAGCCAAATGGTCTACAAACACGCCATCTCCACCGTCGTGCCCGCCCGTAATGTGCGCCTGGCTCCCGCACCGGGTGATGACCACGAGGCCGGTGTCGGTGGCCCGGAACCGGGTAATGTCTGAATTGCCGGCGCGGGGTGGGGATGCAGGGTCCTCGCCCCGGGTCCTGAGAGTGGCCATACCCGGGCCCTTGCGGCTAGTGTGGCAGATGACCCTTCCTATCCCTTTTCCCTGTTCCTCCTGGAGTAGCTGATTGTTCGAACGTCCACGCAGCGGTGAACGGGCGGTACTGGTTCACGTGGACTTCCCCGGTGAATCGGATCCCGATGACCTGCTTGAATTCACGGAGCTGGTGATCTCGGCCGGTGCCACCCCGGTCGCCACCATCACCGCCAGTCGCCACAGGCCCGATGCCCGCCTGTTCGTGGGCAGCGGCAAGGCGGAAGACATCCACCAGGCCGTGACACTGGAGGAGGCGGACGTGGTGATCTTCAACCACACCCTGTCGCCCAGCCAGGAACGCAACCTGGAACGGGTGTTCTCCTGCCGGGTGCTGGACCGCACTGGCCTGATCCTAGACATCTTTGCCCAGCGGGCGCGCTCCTTCGAAGGCAAGTTGCAGGTGGAGTTGGCCCAGCTTCAGCACCTGTCCACCCGCCTGGTGCGGGGCTGGACTCACCTGGAACGCCAGAAGGGCGGTATCGGCCTGCGCGGTCCGGGGGAAACCCAGTTGGAAACAGACCGCCGCCTGCTGGCGGAACGCATCAAGACCATCCACAAGCGCCTGGAGAAGGTACGTCGCCAGCGCGAGCAGGGACGGCGCGCCCGCAGCCGTGCCGAGCTGCCCACGCTGTCTCTGGTGGGTTATACCAATGCCGGCAAGTCGACCTTGTTCAATCGCCTGTGCGATGCCGAGGTCTATGTCGCGGACCAGTTGTTCGCCACCCTGGACCCCACCTTGCGGCGCATTCGCCTGCCGGGGCTGGGACCGGTGGTGTTGGCGGATACCGTGGGCTTCATCCGTAAGCTGCCTCATGACCTGGTGGCGGCCTTCCGCTCCACCCTGGAGGAGACCCGCCAGGCCCAATTGTTGCTGCACCTGGTGGATGCCCATGACCCCGAGCGCCAGACGCGCATCGAGCAGGTGAATGAGGTGCTGGTGGAAATCGGGGCCGAGGAAATCCCTCAGCTGCTGGTCTACAACAAGATCGACCAGAGTGGCGAGACGCCGCAATTGCAGCGGGATGCCGAGGGCCGCCCCACCCGGGTGTGGATCTCGGCGGCCAGCGGTGCCGGCCTGGATTTACTACTGCAGGCCATCACGGAATTGTTCCAGGAGTCGGTGTTGCACGGCTGGCTGCAGTTGGCACCGGCGGCGGGGCGTCTGCGGGCCCGCCTGCACACCCTCGGCGAGGTGCTCAAGGAGTCCGTGGATGAGCAGGGGGAGTGGTCCATCGAGGTCCGCGCTCCTCGGGGCGAGCTGGAGCGTTTGTTCCGGAAAGAGGGGGTGGAATTCCGTTTTACCCCCATAGAGCCCCCGGCCTTGGTTGCGGCGGGCGGTCAAGCTCCCTAGAATGGGCGGCCTGCGTGCGCCGGGCCACGGGCCTTGGTGCGCTTACTGTTTTTTTATCAGGAACCTCTGATCAATTCTATATTTTGTCATTTATTGAATCACGCGTGCGATATCGCTACGGAGATGTGTAATGGCCTGGAACGAGCCGGGTGGCGGCAACAAGGATCCCTGGGGTCAGGGTGGTGGCAATCAGGGGCCACCGGACCTCGATGAGCTGATCCGCAAGCTGCAAGCCAAGATGGGTGGCCTGTTCGGCGGCGGCCGCAAGGGCGGTGGTGCCGCCACGGGCGGTGGTGGCGGCGGTTTCCTCAGCATCGGCCTGTTGCTGGGCATCGGTGTGCTGGTATGGCTGGCATCCGGCATCTACATCATCGACGAGGGCAAGCGCGGCGTGGTACTGCGCTTCGGTGAGTTCCAGGCCATTACCGGCCCCGGTCCCCATTGGCACATTCCCTACCCGGTGGACAGCGTGGAAGTCGTGGATGTGGCACTGCGCCGTTTCGAGGAAATCGGGTATCGCACCACGGCCGGACGTTCCGTGGTGGTACCCAAGGAAGCCCTGATGCTGACCCGCGACGAGAACATCGTCAATGTGCAGATGGCGGTGCAGTACCAGGTCAGCGACCCGCGCCAGTTCCTGTTCAATGTGCGCGACCCGCGCGCCACCCTGCAGCAGGCCGCGGAAAGCGCCCTGCGTGAAGTGGTAGGCAAGAGCCGCATGGACTTCGTGCTGACCGAGGGCCGCAGCGACGTGGTGATGCAGGTGCGCGCACTCATGCAGCAGATGCTCGATGACTATCAGGCCGGTCTGCTGGTGTCCGAGGTATCCATGCAGGATGTGCAGCCCCCTGAAGAGGTGCAGGGCGCCTTTTCCGATGCCATTCGCGCCCGCGAGGACGAGCAGCGCTTCAAGAACGAGGCGGAAGCCTATTCCAATGACATCATCCCCCGTGCGCGCGGCCAGGCCGCCCGCCTGCTCGAGGAGGCCAATGCCTACAAGGAGAGCGAAGTGGCACGGGCGGAAGGTGAGGCCAGCCGTTTCACCCAGCTGCTGACCGAGTACAAGCGTGCGCCGGAAGTTACCCGCAAGCGTCTTTACCTGGAGACCATGGAAAACGTGCTGCAGAGCTCCAGCAAGGTGCTGGTGGATGTGAAGGATGGCAATAGCCTCATGTATCTGCCCCTGGATCGTATGATCAAGGGCGCCGGTGAGATCACTACCCGCACTGGCGAGGGTTATACCTCCAGCGGTGGTTCGTCGGGTGCGCCCGGTTCCCTGAACAGCCGGCCGCCGCAGCAGATTCGGGAGACACGCTGATGAATAACGCCAGGAATATGGGGCTGATCGCCCTGGTCGCGGCGCTGATATTGCTGTATTTCTCCGTATTCATCGTCAAGGAGTGGGAAAAGGCCGTCCTGTTCCGCCTCGGTGAAGTGGTGCGCGCAGACTATGAGCCGGGCCTGCATTTCAAGATCCCTTTCATCAACAATGTGCGCAAGTTCGATGCCCGCATTCTTTCCCTGGATGTGGAACCAGAGCGGTTCCTGACCGTGGAAAAGAAGAACATGATCGTCGATTCCTACATCAAGTGGCGCATCGACAATGTGACGCGGTTCTATACCGCTGTGCAGGGTGACGAGCGCCAGGCCGAGCAGCGCCTGACCCAGATCATCAAGGATGGCATGCGCGGCGAGTTCGGCAACCGCACCGTCAATGAAGTGGTGTCGGGCGAGCGTGTCCAGATCATGAACCTGCTCAAGGCCAATGCTGACGAGCAGGCGCGGACCATTGGTATCAGTATCATCGACGTGCGTATCAAACGCATCGACCTGCCGGCCGAGGTCAGTGATTCGGTGTACCAGCGCATGCGCGCCGAGCGCGAGCGCGTAGCCAAGGATTTCCGTTCCCGCGGGATCGAGGCTGCGGAACGCATCAAGGCCGATGCCGATCGCCAGCGTCAGGTGCTGCTCGCCGAGGCCTATCGTGATGCCGAGGTCCTGCGCGGCGAAGGCGATGCCAGGGCGGCGGATATCTACGCCCGGGCCTATGGTCAGGACGCCGAATTCTACAGCCTGCACCGCAGCCTGGGTGCCTATCGAAAGACCTTCCAGAGCCAGGATGACCTGTTGGTCCTGGAGCCGGATTCCGAGTTCTTCGAATACTTCGGTAATGCGCAGGGCCGGCGCTAGGCGTCACCCGCGGCGACTCCGGGCGGGCGTGGTCGCCCCCCGGTTTCTTTTGGCTTGAACCATGTGGCATGACTTGCTGGCCGCGCTGGCCCTGGTGCTGGTGATCGAGGGCCTGATTCCGTTCTGGAAGCCGCAGGCCCTGCGCCAGATGCTGGAAGTGCTGGTGCAGCTGGATGACCGCAGTATCCGGGTCGCGGGCCTGGTCAGCATGGTGGCGGGTTTGCTGTTGTTGTACCTGGTGCGCAATTGATCCGACATTGCGCGTGATGAATACCCCGTTCCCTGTGCAGGCAAGCGCCGTGCGCACCGGAAGCTTCGGGTCTTTGTGAATAGACGATGAAATTACGTGATCGCTGGTTATTGCCGGAAGGCATCGGTGAGCTCCTCCCCGCGGAGGCCTGGGCCCTGGAAACGGTGCGCCGGCAGCTGCTCGACTGCTATCGCAGCTGGGGCTACGAACTGGTCATCCCGCCCTTCATCGAATATCTGGATTCCCTTCTGACGGGTACCGGACACGATCTCGATCTGCAAACCTTCAAGCTCACCGACCAGCTGACCGGCCGCACCCTTGGGGTGCGCGCCGACATGACCCCGCAGGTGGCCCGCATCGATGCCCACCGCCTGCAGCGGGAAGAGCCCGTCCGCTTATGTTACCTGGGTACCGTGTTGCACACCCGCGCCGATGGCTTCGCCGGTTCGCGCAGTCCCATGCAAGTGGGCGCCGAGCTGTTCGGCAATGCCAGCGTGGCCAGCGACCTGGAGGTGCTGGCGTTGATGCTGGAGACTCTGCGGCTCACGGGCGTGCAGGATATACACCTGGATTTGGGGCATGTGGGGATCTTTCGTGGCCTGGCCGCCGAGGCTGGCCTGGATGCCGATCGGGAAGCGATCCTGTTCGATGCCCTGCAACGCAAGGCGATCCCGGAGCTGCGCGACCTGACCGCGGACCTGCCCGCAGAACAGGGCGCGAGGTTGTGCCGGCTTGCCACTCTCAACGGTGGCCACGAGGTGTTGGCCGAGGCGCGCGCACAGCTGGCCGGGGCGAGTGCGGCTACCCGGGAGGCGCTGGACAATCTCTGTGCCATCGCGGACGCTGCCCGGGAAAACCTGCCCGATACGCCGCTGCACTTCGATTTGGCGGAACTGCGCGGCTATACCTTCCACACGGGTGTGGTCTTCGCGGCCTTCGTGCCCGGCCAGGGCCAGGAGATCGCCCGCGGAGGCCGCTATGACCACATCGGCGAGGTGTTCGGTCGGGCACGCCCGGCCACCGGTTTCAGTACCGACCTGAAGACCCTGCTGGCCCTGGGCCGGAGGACGGAGTCACCGGGGCCGCGCGGCATTTTCGCACCCGCCGGCGGCGATACCGCGCTGCGGAAACGCATGGTGGCACTACGGGGCGCCGGGGAACGGGTGGTGCAGTGCTTGCCGGAACAGGTGGGGGATGCACGTGCCATGGGTTGCACGCGGGAGTTGCGTCGCCAGGATGGCCAGTGGTTGGTGGTGGACCTGGAAGAATGAAGTTTGGGCCGGCAAGTATCAAAAACAAGGTGTGAGGAGTTCAGTTTCAATGGGCAAGAACGTAGTGGTGATCGGCACCCAGTGGGGTGACGAGGGCAAGGGCAAGGTAGTGGATCTGCTCACCGAGGAGGCCGCGGCCGTGGTGCGTTTCCAGGGCGGGCACAATGCCGGTCACACCCTGGTCATCGACGGCGAGAAGACCGTGCTGCACCTGATCCCCTCCGGCATCCTGCGTGATGGCGTGCAGTGCCTGATCGGCAATGGCGTGGTGCTTGCCCCCGATGCCCTGATGAAAGAGATCGAGATGCTGGAGACCAAGGGAGTGCCGGCCCGCGAGCGCCTCAAGCTCTCCGAAGCCTGCACCCTGATCCTGCCTTACCATGTGGCCCTGGATCACGCCCGCGAGCTGGCGCGCGGCAAGAAGGCCATCGGCACCACCGGTCGCGGCATCGGCCCCGCCTACGAGGACAAGATCGCCCGGCGTGGCCTCAAGCTGGGTGAGATATTCCTGCGCGAGCGCCTGGCGGCGCGCCTCGGTGAGGTGATGGATTATCACAACTTCGCCCTGAAGCACTACTTCAAGACCGATACGGTGGACTTCCAGCAGGTGTTGGACGAAACCCTGGCCATGGCCGATGTGCTCGAGCCGATGATCGCCGATATCCCCGAACTGCTCTACCAGCATCGGCGCGAGGGACGCAACGTGATGTTCGAGGGTGCCCAGGGTGCCCTGCTGGATATCGACCACGGCACTTATCCTTTTGTGACCTCGTCCAATACCACCGCCGGCGGTGCCTGCACCGGCACCGGCGTGGGGCCACGCGACCTGGACTACATCCTGGGTATCACCAAGGCCTATACTACCCGCGTGGGTGCCGGCCCCTTTCCCACGGAACTCTACGACGGCGTGGAATTGCAGGACGCGGTGGGCGCCTACCTGGCGAAGAAGGGGCACGAGTTCGGTTCCACCACCGGTCGGCCGCGCCGTTGTGGCTGGTTCGATGCCGTGGCCCTGCGCCGCGCCAACCAGATCAACAGCGTCACCGGCATGTGTATCACCAAGCTCGATGTGCTCGACGGCATCGATACCATCCGCCTGTGCGTGGGCTACCGCTGCAACGGGGTGGAACGGCTGACGCCGCCGGTGGGCGCCGAGGCCTTCGCCACCTGCGAACCGATCTACGAGGACATGCCCGGCTGGAAGGATTCCACCGTCGGGGTAAAGGACTACGATGCTCTGCCGGCCAATGCCAAGGCCTATCTCAAGCGCATCGAGGAAGTGGTGGAGACCCCCGTAGACATCATTTCCACCGGTCCCGACCGGGCCGAGAGCATTATCCTGCGGCACCCCTTTGCGTAAGGATGCGGGGAATCGCGGGCAAAAAAAACGGGTGTGGAATCCACACCCGTTTTTGAGTTGGTGCCGAGGAGAGGACTTGAACCTCCACTGGGTTACCCCAACTAGCACCTGAAGCTAGCGTGTCTACCAATTTCACCACCTCGGCATATCCCGCCGTCGGCTTGCGCCTACGCCGGAAGCCGCGAACTTTACCCGCAGCGCTGGAGCTTGTCAATCCGCTGCCTATACTATTCAAACCGCCCGGTGGACGGGCCACAAGAGTCAACCATGGTACGTAAACGCAACAACAAGAAATCCCCCGCCGTGCAGCAGGATCCCCTGGCCGAGCGCGAGGCCGCCAAGTACGACAACCCCATTCCCAGCCGCGAATTCATCATGGATTTGCTGGCCGAGCGCGGCAAGCTGATGCGCCGCGATGACATCGCCGAGGCCCTGGGCCTGGAGGACGAGGACCAGCTGGAGGCACTGCGCCGGCGCCTCAACGCCATGGAGCGCGATGGTCAGCTGATCCAGAACCGCCGCGAGGGCTACGGCCTGGTGGACAAGATGGACATGGTTCGCGGGCGCATCATCGCCCATCCCGACGGCTTCGGCTTCCTGGTGCCTGACGAGGGCGGCGACGACCTGTTCCTGTCCGGCCGCACCATGCGGGAGGTGCTGCACGGCGACCGGGCCGTGGCGCGAGTGGTGGGCCTGGACCGCCGCGGCCGCCGCGAGGGCGCCATCGTCGAGGTGCTGGAGCGCAACACCCATACGGTGGTGGGGCGTTATTCCCGCGAGCAGGGCGTAGGCCTGGTAATCCCCGACAACAAGCGCATGCCCATCGAGGTGTCCATCCCCGACGAATGGCGTCTCGATGCCCAGCCGGGCCAGTTCGTCACGGTGCAGCTGGTGGAGCAGCCGAGCCGCCGTCGGCCGCCGGTGGGGCGCATCACCGAAGTGATCGGCGACCACATGGCGCCGGGCATGGAGATCGACGTCGCCATCCGCAGCCACGAGCTGCCCCTGCACTGGCCGGACGCGGTGCAGGAAGAGATCAAGAAATACACCGACAAGGTGCCGGCGGCCGCCAAGCGAGACCGGCTGGACCTGCGCGAAACCCCCCTGGTCACCATCGATGGCGCGGACTCCCGTGACTTCGACGACGCCGTGTACTGCGAGCGCAAGCCCAAGGGCTGGCGCTTGCTGGTTGCCATCGCCGACGTGTCTCACTATGTGAAACCGGGATCGGCCCTGGACAAGGAGGCCCTGGTGCGCGGCAACTCGGTGTATTTCCCCGAGCGGGTCATTCCCATGCTGCCGGAGATCCTGTCCAACGGACTGTGCTCGCTGAACCCGGATGTGGACCGCCTGTGCATGGTGTGCGAGATGTACATCAACCAGGAAGGCAAGATCACCCGCTCCAGCTTCCACGAGGCGCTGATGCGCTCCCATGCCCGGCTCACCTACGATCAGGTGGCGGCCATGGTGGTGGACAATCATGCGGGCACGCGCAAGCAGTTCGCCGCCGTGGTGCCCCACCTGGAAGAGCTGTATCGCCTCTATCATGTGCTGCGCAAGGTGCGTGAGCAGCGCGGTGCCATCGACTTCGAGACCACCGAGACCCGTATCGTGTTCGGTTCCGAGCGCAAGATCGATCGCATCGTGCCGGTGCAGCGCAACGACGCCCACAAGATCATCGAGGAATGCATGATCGCGGCCAACGTGGCCACGGCGCGCTTCCTCGGGCGTAACAAGATCCCCACCCTGTACCGGGTACACGAGGGTCCTAAGCAGGAAAAGGTCGTCGCGCTGCGGGAATTTCTCGGCGAGCTGGGACTGTCCCTGCGTGGTGGCGAGAAGCCCGCGGCCAAGGATTACGCGCGGCTACTGTCCTCCATCGGTGACCGGCCCGATGCCCACCTGATCCAGACGGTGATGCTGCGCTCCCTGTCCCAGGCCCGCTACAGCCCTGATAACGTCGGTCACTTTGGTCTGGCCCACGAGGAGTACCTGCATTTCACCTCGCCCATCCGCCGCTACCCGGATCTGCTGGTGCACCGCGCCATCCGTCATGTGCTGCAGGGCAAGCAGAACAAGAGCCTGATGACCCGTGCCGTGCAGCGCGTCACCGGCACCAAGGCCAAGGGCTTTGCCTATACCCATGGCGACATGGTGTCCATGGGCGAGAACTGTTCCGCCACCGAGCGGCGCGCCGATGAGGCCACCCGCGATGCCGTGGACTGGCTCAAGTGCGAATACATGCTGGATAAGGTGGGCGAGGAATACCCGGGCGTAATCACGAGTGTGACCTCGTTCGGGATTTTCGTGGAGCTATCGGATATTTTTGTTGAGGGCCTGGTGCATGTCACCTCGCTGAAGAACGATTATTATCATTTCGACCCGGCCCATCACCGCCTGCTGGGGGAGCGCACCAACAAGATGTATCGGCTGGGCGACCCCATTCGGGTGCAGGTGGCGCGCGTGGATCTCGATGAGCGTAAGATCGACTTCATGCTGACCGAGCAGGAAAAGGGTGGCAAGCAGGAAAAGGGTGGCAAGCAGGAAAGGGGTGGCAAGCAGACAAAGGCCGGGGACGCCGAGCAGCGGCCCCGTAGCAAGAAGAAGTCCTCCAGACGCGGGCCACGTCGTGGCCGCGGAAAAACAAAGGAAGCTACATCATGATGAAAAAACTACTGATTATTGCCATTGCCGCGACCATTGCCGGCTGTGCCGCCGATGATCCCAACCGCCGCGCCAAGACCGGGGCCGCCATTGGCGCCGTCGCCGGCGCCGTCCTGGGGCACCAGATCCACGATGACCGGGGCCGCTACTGGGGCGCGGCCGCCGGCGCCCTGGCCGGGGCCGGTGTGGGCAACTACATGGACAACCAGCAGCGCGAATTCGAGGCCGCCCTGGCGGAGGAGCAACGGCGCAATGACCTGGAAATCCAGCGACTGCAGGACGAAAGTCTCAAGATCGACGTATCCAGCGAGGTGTCTTTCGACTTCGGCAAGGCCGACCTGAAGCCTGCCTTCATTCCCACACTGGACAAGGTGGCGGATTTGCTGCACCGCTATGACCGCACCGTGGTGCACGTCATCGGCCACACCGACAACGTCGGTTCCGAGGCCTATAACCAGCGCCTGTCGGAACAACGCGCCGAAAGCGTGGTGAATTATTTCACCCGCAAGGGCATCGATTGGCAGCGCCTGGTCACCGAGGGGCGTGGCATGCGCGAACCCCGCGCCAGTAACGCGACCGAGGCCGGTCGCCAGCTGAACCGTCGCGTGGAACTCCTGATCAAGCCGGTAGTGGAAGGCCAGGAACAGCGCGCCTACGAGCCGCGCTGAGTTTCCCGGCGGTGAACACCGGGGAGCGGGTATTCGGGCTGCACGCGGTGCGCAGTCTGCTGGAACGCACTCCGGGACGGATCCGCCAGCTGTGGGTGCTGGACAGTCGCCAGGACGGGCGACTGCAGGAGTTGGTTGCCCTGGCCGAGGCAGGGCGCATTCCTGTCGCGCTGCGTTCCCGCCGGGAACTGGACGAATTGGGTGGCCAGGGGCAACACCAGGGCGTATTGGCCGAGGTGGAGGCCCAACCCGTGCTGACCGAAGCCGCCCTGCCGGATTTCCTGGCGGGCCTGTCGGAACCCCCCTTCCTGCTCATCCTCGACGGCGTTCAGGACCCCCATAACCTGGGTGCCTGCCTGCGCAGCGCCGATGCCGCCGGGGTCCATGCGGTCATCGTTCCCCGCGACAAGTCCGTGGGCCTCACCCCGGTGGTGCGCAAGGTGGCCTGCGGGGCCGCGGAGACCGTACCCCTGGTGGCGGTCACCAACCTGGCGCGCACCCTGCGCACCCTGCGCGAGGCCGGCATCTGGCTCTACGGTGCGGCCGGCGAGGCCGATGACACCCTTTACCAGACCCGCCTCACCGGCCCCCTGGGGCTGGTTCTGGGCGGGGAGGGCAAGGGCCTGCGGCGGCTCACCCGGGAGCATTGCGACGGTCTGTTCGCCATTCCCATGGCCGGCACGGTGGAGAGCCTCAACGTCTCCGTGGCCACCGGCATCGCCCTGTTCGAGGCTCGCCGCCAGCGTATCCAGCCAAGTATTTGAATTTCGCCCCCCGCTTGCGTAGAATGCCGGCCTTCGGGCGGTTCCGCCGCCCATCTCCTTGCCACTGGCCGCGGGTCGGTGGCTGTTACCCGTAGGGAGCTACAATGCGACATTACGAAATCGTGTTCCTGGTCCACCCGGACCAGAGTGAACAGGTGCCTGCCATGGTGGAACGCTACCGCGCCACCATCGAAGGGTCCGGCGGCAAGATCCATCGTCTCGAAGACTGGGGTCGTCGCCAGCTGGCCTATCCCATCCAGAAAGTAGCCAAGGCCCACTACGTACTCATGAACATCGAGTGCGACACCCCGACGCTGGAAGAATTGACCAGCGCTTTCCGCTTCAATGACGCCGTGCTGCGTAACCTGGTGATCAACCGCAAGAGTGCGGACACCGAGGTATCGCCCCTGGCCAAGCGGGACGAGAAGGACCAGGAGCGCGGTGGTCGTGATGACTCCGATAACGACCGCGACGAGGACCGGGACGACAGCGACGAGGATGCTGCCTAGCACGGGCTGCGCCGAGCGGTGATGGACAACCAGCTGGTCCTGACCGGCACCGTCACCCGCAAGCCGGCCACCCGAACCAGCCCCGCGGGAATTCCCATCAGCCGTTTCGGACTGGAGCACCAGTCCCGGCAGATGGAAGTCGGCAGGGAACGTTCGGTAGAGTGCTGGATCCGGGTGGTCGCCGGTGGCGAGTCACTGCAGGGCGCGATCCGGCGGCTGAATCAGGGCAGCCGGGTACGCGTCACAGGGTTTCTCGCTCGTCGCAGTCACCGGGATCCGGCAACGGAACTGGAATTGCACGCCCTGCACATTGATTGTTTGGATTGAATTGCAACACCACGACATAGAGGTGGATTACCATGGCCCGTTTTTTCCGTCGCCGTAAATTTTGTCGCTTCACCGCCGAAGGCGTGAAGGAAATCGACTACAAGGACATCGCGACCCTCAAGAACTACGTTAGCGAAACCGGCAAGATCGTGCCCAGCCGTATCACGGGCACCAAGGCCAAGTACCAGCGCCAGCTGTCGACCGCCATCAAGCGGGCGCGTTTCCTGGCGCTGCTGCCATACACTGATTCCCATTAAGGGTTTCGGCAGGCGGGGACCGTTGGTCCCTGTCTGCGGGCTGGTGGTTCGTCCGGTTCTGACCGGCCGGACGGATCGATAAACCATGCGCGCGATTGCGAATTTCATAATGGCCGGGCGCCTCCAGGCCATGCTGGTCGCGGCGAGCAGCTCGGTACTGAGCCTGTTGTTGCCGCCCATCACCGCGGTGCTGGCCTATGTGGGGGCCGGGGCTTTGATGCTGGTGACCCTGCGCCTGGGACCCACGGAAGGCGCCCGGGTCATGGGTGGCGCCCTGCTGGCCACGGGGCTGTTCGCCTGGCTGGCCCTGGGTCAGCCGGTGCCGGTGGTGATCGCCACCCTGATCCTGTGGCTCCCGGCCTGGGTGCTGGCCACGGTACTGCGCGGTAGCCAGTCCCTGTCCTGGACCCTGCAGCTGGCCACGGCCATGGCGCTGTTGGGGGTGTTGCTCGCCCATGTATTGGTGGGTGACCTCGCGGCCCGTTGGCGCGAGATCCTGCAGCCCCTGGGCGAGCTGGCTTCGCAACAGGCGGAATTGAGCCAGCAGCAAGTGCAGGAGCTGGTGTACCAGGTCGCCAACCTGATGACCGGCGCCGTGGCGGCCACCCTGCTGCTGGGTTTGTTGCTGAGCCTGGCGCTGGCCCGCGGTTGGCAGGCGCTGCTCTACAATCCGGGCGGTTTTCGCCAGGAATTTCATGCCCTGGCATTGCCGGGGTGGATGGGCGCCATGGCCTTGGCGTGCCTGCTCGGAGCCCGCTTCGTGGCAGGGGAGGCCGGGGCTCTGCTGTTGCAGATCGGCCTGGTGGCCCTGGTGCCCTTCCTGTTCGTGGGGTTGGCGGTAGTGCATGCCACGGCCGCTCGCCTGGGCCTTAAGCAGGTCTGGCTGGTGGCACTTTATGTGTTGCTGCTGTTCCTCCCGCAGACGGTGGTGCTGGTGGTGGTGTTGGGCGTATTGGATGGCTGGTTCCGGTTCCGGAGAAATGCTTCGGGGACGGGTGCCGCATAGTGATGAACTGGTCGGGCCTGCCCGGCCTATTGTGAGACCCGGCCGCGCCGGGGCAATGGGGTAATGACGATGGATGTGATTCTGCTCAAGAAAGTGGAGAACCTGGGTGGCCTGGGCGACAAGGTCAAGGTGCGTTCGGGCTATGGCCGTAATTTCCTGATCCCTTCCGGAAGGGCCACCGCGGCCACGGAAGAGAATATCAAGGCCTTCGAGGAGCGCCGTGCCGAGCTGGAAAAGGCCGCTGCCGAGGTCCTGGCCGCCGCCGAGGCGCGTCGCGAGAAGCTCGACGGCATCAGTGTCAGTATCGCCTCCAAGGCCGGCGACGAAGGCAAGCTGTTCGGTTCCGTGGGTACCAGTGACATCGCCCATGCCATCAGCGACACCGGCGTGGCCGTGGAACGCAGCGAGATCCGCATGCCCGAAGGTGTGTTCCGCACGGTGGGTGAGTATGAGGTTCACGTTCACCTGCACAGCGATGTCAATGCCACCGTCAAGGTGGTGGTGGTCGCCGAGTAAGCCCTTCCCGCTACCCTGACCGGGTAGTCAAGCCTACAGGGATGTAAGCCCGGCGCCCAATCCGCCGGGCGGGCTTTGCCAGGGTTCGGCTTGGTAGTATCCTTTTGGCATAACAGATCCAGGGCGCTCCCGCGCCGGACCCATGGGAATCTTCATGCCGGAATCGTTGCAGGCCGCCGCGGCGCTCGATCTCAATACCGAATCGCTGAAAGTACCGCCCCATTCCATACAGGCAGAACAGTCTGTGCTGGGCGGGCTAATGCTGGAAAACAGCGCCTGGGACGAGGTGGCCGACCGTCTCACGGAAGAGGATTTCTACCGCCGCGACCATCGGCTGATCTTCGAGGCCATCCGTACCCTGGTGGACCAGGGCAGCCCCTACGATGTCATCACCCTTTCCGAATGGCTGGGCAAGCAGGATGCCCTGGATAGCGCCGGCGGCCTGTCCTATCTCGGCACCCTGGCCAAGAACACCCCCAGCGCCGCCAATATCCGTGCCTATGCCGAAATCGTGCGCGAGTATTCGGTGCTGCGCCAGCTGATCGGCGTGGGTACCAATATCGCCAACTCCGGCTATTTCCCCGAGGGTCGCGACGCCAAGGAACTGGTGGATCATGCCGAGCAACAGGTCTTCCAGATCGCCGAGCAGGGCAGCCACGGCCGCAACGGTTTCGTGCGCATCAAGGACCTGCTGTCCGCGGCGGTGGACAAGATCGATGAACTGTTTCATCGTGACAACCCCATCACCGGTGTGCCCACCGGTTTCAATGATTTCGATGAATTGACCGCCGGGCTGCAGAATTCGGACCTGATCATCGTGGCCGGCCGCCCTTCCATGGGCAAGACCACCTACGCCATGAACATCGCCGAGAACGCCGCCATTCGCGAAAAGATCCCGACCGCGGTGTTCAGCATGGAAATGCCCGGGGAACAGCTGGCCATGCGTCTCATGTCCTCCCTGGGCCATATCGATCAGCACAAGGTGCGCACCGGCAAGCTGGAAGACGATGACTGGCCGCGGTTGACCTCGGCGGTGAGCATTCTCGCCGAGGCACCCCTGTTCATCGACGACACCCCGGCCCTGAGTCCCACCGAGCTGCGCGCCCGCGCGCGGCGCCTGAAGCGCGAGCACGGCCTGGGCCTGATCGTCGTCGATTACCTGCAGCTGATGCAGACGGGACGTGGCGGGTCGGATAACCGCACCAACGAGATCTCGGAAATCTCTCGTGGTCTCAAGGCCTTGGCCAAGGAACTTCATGTGCCGGTCATTGCCCTGTCGCAGCTCAATCGCGGCCTCGAGCAGCGCCCCAACAAGCGCCCGGTGATGTCCGACCTGCGTGAATCCGGTGCCATCGAGCAGGATGCCGACGTCATCGTGTTCATCTACCGTGACGAGGTCTACAACCCCGACAGCCCCGACAAGGGCACTGCGGAGATCATCATCGGCAAGCAGCGTAACGGCCCCATCGGTTCCGTGCGCCTGACCTTCCTCGGCCAGTACACCCGTTTCGAGAACTTCGTGCCCGAGATCTACAGCGACGAGGGGTATCCATGACCCGTCCGGTGCGGGCACGCATCGATCTTCAGGCCCTGCAACAGAATCTCCATCAGGTACGCGTTTCGGCACCCAACAGCAAGGTCATGGCGGTGGTCAAGGCCAATGGCTATGGCCATGGCCTGGTGGCCGTGGCCGAGGCCCTGCAGGAGGCGGATGGCTTTGGCGTAGCGCGGCTGGAGGAGGCCCAGGCCCTGCGCCAGGCCGGTATTCGCAAGCCGGTGATCCTGCTCGAAGGCTTCACCAACGCGGAGGAGCTCGAGGCGGTCCTGGAGCACGATTTCGAGGTAGTGCTGCACAGCGAGTACCAACTCGCACTCCTGGAGACGGCCCGCCTGCAGGTTCCCCTGCGGGTGTGGGTGAAACTGGACACGGGCATGCATCGCCTGGGCTTCCTGCCCGCAAGCATAGCGGAGATCGTCCATCGCCTGGAGGCACTGCCCCTTGTGCGGCAACCGCTGGCCTATCTGTCCCATCTCGCCTGTGCCGACGAGCGTGCCAACCCCGTCAGTGAAGTCCAGCACCGATGCTTCGAGGATGCCCTGCAGGGGCGGCCCGGCGAGCGCTCTCTTGCCAATTCCGCCGGCCTGCTCGGCTGGCCTGCCGCCCGCTATGACTGGGTGCGGCCGGGCATCATGCTCTACGGGGTTTCCCCCTTCAACGATGCCCTGGGCCCGGAACTCGGTCTGCGCCCGGCCATGACCCTGGAAACCCGTCTCATCGCCATTCGTGAGCTGCGCCGTGGCGATGCCATCGGCTATGGCGGCAGCTGGGTATGTCCCGAGGACATGCGCGTGGGTGTGGCCGCCATCGGCTATGGAGACGGCTATCCCCGTCATGCCGCCGCCGGTACGCCGGCGCTGATCGGCGGCCAGCGCGTGCCGCTCGTCGGGCGGGTGTCCATGGACATGATCACCCTGGACCTGCGTGGCCAGGACCAGGTGCGCGAGGGCGACCGCGTGGTGCTCTGGGGGGGCGGCCTGCCGGTGGAAGAGGTGGCCGCTGCCGCCGACACCATCGGCTATGAACTGCTCACCGGCATCACCGGACGGGTGCAGCTGAGGTACGATTGAGTCATGGCCAAGGCGAAGATTCTCTATACCTGTAACCAGTGTGGCAGCCAGAGTCCCAAGTGGAGTGGCCAGTGCGGTGACTGCGGGGCCTGGAACAGCCTGGTGGAAACGGCGGCGGTGACGCCGGCGACCGGCAAGGCGGCGCGCTTCGTCAGCTACGCGGGCGAGCAGGCCGGCCGGGTGCAGGAGCTGTCGCAGGTGCAGCCGGGGGCCGAGCAACGCACCCCCATGGGCTTTGGGGAGCTGGACCGGGTGTTGGGCGGCGGCCTGGTGGCCGGCTCGGTGATCCTCATCGGTGGCGATCCCGGCATCGGCAAGTCCACCCTGCTGCTGCAGGCCCTGGCGGCCTTCGCGCAAACGCTCTCCACACTTTATGTGACTGGCGAGGAATCCCCCGAGCAGGTATCCCTGCGCGCCCGTCGCCTGGGGCTGGCGGGCGAGGGCGTGCGCCTGCTGGCGGAGACTTCGGTGGAACGCATGCTGGAGATCGCCCACCGCGAACGGCCACAGGTGATGGTGGTGGATTCCATCCAGACCGCCTACACGGAACTGTTGCAGTCGGCGCCGGGTTCCGTGGCCCAGGTGCGCGAGAGCGCGGCCCAGCTGGTACGATTTGCCAAACAGACCGGCACGGCCCTGTTCCTGGTGGGCCATGTCACCAAGGAAGGCACCCTGGCGGGACCGCGGGTGCTGGAGCACATGGTGGACACGGTGTTGTATTTCGAAGGTGACGCCGGCGGCCGCTACCGGGTGGTGCGCGCCATCAAGAACCGTTTCGGGGCGGTGAACGAGCTGGGCGTGTTCGCCATGACCGACCGCGGCCTGAAGGAGGTCAGCAATCCCTCGGCCATCTTTCTCTCGCGCCACGAGGAACCGGTGCCCGGCAGCGTGATCATGGTGACCATGGAAGGTACGCGTCCCCTGCTGGTGGAGGTACAGGCACTGGTGGATCAGAGCCAGCTATCCAACCCGCGACGCGTGACCCTGGGCCTGGAGCAGAACCGCCTGTCCATGCTGCTGGCGGTGCAGCACCGCCACGGCGGTATCGCCATGGGTGACCAGGATGTGTTCGTGAACCTGGTGGGTGGGGTGCGGGTGAGCGAGACGGCGGCGGACCTGGCGGTGTTGCTGGCGGTGTTGTCCAGTTTTCGCAACCGTCCCCTGGCCACGGACCTGATCGTCTTTGGCGAGGTGGGCCTGGCCGGCGAAGTGCGCCCGGTGCCCAATGGCCAGGACCGGCTGCGCGAGGCCGCCAAGCATGGCTTTCGGCGCGCCATCGTGCCGACTGCCAATGCCCCCAAGGGCGGACGCATCGACGACATGGAAGTGGTGGCGGCACGCCGCCTGGCCGATGTGCTGGAGTTGATTTGAGGGATTGTCGGGCGGAAGCCCGACAATCACGGGTTCACCCCAGCGCCGACAATTCCCGCTCCACCAAATCGGGATCGCCGAGGTTCAACTCCACCAGCCGACGCAAATGGGTGATGCTGTCCACGTCGATATCGTGGCAGCGGAAGCCGATCCATTGCGCGTCCACATGCGCCACTTCCACGTCCATGCGGATGGTGATCTCCTCGTTGAGGTGAACATCCAGGCGATGGAGTTGTTCACTCTCCGGTTCCCAGTTCACGGGACGCTCGACGAGCGCTCCATGCAGGGAGATGTCCGATAGCCGGGTCGGCCACTGTTGTGTTCCCTGGTGCAGGGTGGCGGGCACTTCAAAATGGACGCGGCTGAAATCCCGTTGATCGTCGGGGCCCTTCTCGACTGCCGCCGGTGTCATGGCCGCCTGTTCCTCCACGAAGAATTGCAGTTGCAGGGTGCCGATACGGATCTGGTCGCCATTGCGCAGGGCCCAGGTCTCGTCGCCCAGGGCTTGATCGTTGACGATGGGTGGACTGTCGCCTTCCAGGTGGGAAAGGAAATAGCCGCTGTCGCGCCGCACGATCACTGCCACGGCCACATGGTTCTTACCGACCCGGGTCATGGCCTTGTCGAGACGAATGGTGCGTCCCAGATGACTGCCATTGAGGATCTGCAACCAGCCGATGGCCGGTTGGCGCGCAACCTGCCCGGCCTGTCCAACGAAAGTACCGCCTGCCTCCAGGCTGAAACCGAGGGTATGCTTGCCCACCTGGATGACGTCACCATCGTTGAGTTCGTGGGCGGCGGCGCTGACGCCATTGACGCTGATCTCATGCTGGTCGCCCAGGGCGGTCAGCTGGTAGTGCGCCCCCTGCTTCTGGATGCGCGCGTGTTCCGGTTCCACGGCCAGACTGTCGATGTGGATGGCGCATTCCGGTGCACGGCCGATAATGGCCTCATCCTCGCCCAGTGGGTAGATCTTCAGTTTCTTGTCTTTGAACGATAGCGTGAGCTTCGCCATCCCGTTGGTTTCCTTACGCTGGGGCTTGCGCCCGATTATAGTTCCCGGTCCCTGGCTCACAAGCCGGCCATGCCGAAATGTGAGATGTATCACAGTCCCGTGGGGGCGATGCGACCGCCCGACACCATACTGTCGGCCACTACCTCAGGAAGTTGATTCCCGGGGGCACAGCTCCAGAGCCAGGGAATTGATGCAGTAGCGCAGGCCGGTGGGGGGTGGGCCGTCCTCGAATACATGGCCCAGGTGGGCGTCGCAGCGCCGGCAGAGCACTTCCACCCGGCGCATACCGTGGCTGCTGTCCTCATGGCGGCTGAGAGCCGTTTCCTCCACGGGTTGCCAGAAACTTGGCCAGCCACTTCCGGAGTCATATTTGTGGTCGGAGGAGAACAGCTCCGCACCACAGCATACGCAGTGGTAGCTGCCGGCAATCTTGCAGTCGTGGTAGCGGCCGCTGAAGGGCCGTTCGGTGCCGTGCCGGCGGGTGACCTGGAACTGCTCCTCGTCCAGTTGTGCGCGCCATTCCTCCGGGGATTTTTCCACCCGCTCGCTCATGATTCCTCCTCCTTGTTGTCCGTGGCCGTGCGGTGCTTGACCGGCTGCAGCCGCGCGGTCTTCACCAGGTTGTCCTTGATCTGCACGATCTCCACCGGGTAGCCGGCCAGCAGCAGACTGGTGCCGGGCTCGGGGATATCCTCCATATGCTCCAGGATCAGGCCATTGAGGGTCTTGGGACCCTGGGTGGGCAGGTCCATGCGCAGTGCCCGGTTGAGATCGCGCACCGTGGCGGTACCGTCCACCAGGTAGCTGCCGTCCTCCTGCGGTGTGTAGTCCTTGATGCTCTCGATAGGGTCGGTGGTGAATTCGCCGACAATCTCTTCCAGGATGTCCTCCAGGGTTACCAGACCCTGGAGATCGCCGTATTCATTTACCACCAGGCCCACCCGCTGTCGTGAGCGCTGGAAGTTGCGCAGTTGCTGGTTGAGTGAGGTGTTCTCGGGAACGAACAGGGGTTCGCGTACCAGTGCCAGCAGTTTGTCCTCGTCCAGTTCGCCCTTGCGCAGGGCGGGCAACAGGTCGCGCAGGTGGGCGAAACCGATCACCTCGTCGATGCTGTCGCGGTAGACCGGCAGGCGCGTGTACTGCAGGGTCATGATCTGTTGCTCGATGTCGGTCCACTCGTCGTTGAGGTCGATGCCCAGCACCTCGTTGCGGGGAATCATGATGTCCTCCACCGTGACCTGCTCCAGGTCGAGCAGGTTGAGCAGCATCTTCTGGTGACGCTTGGGGATCATGGCGCCGGCCTCCAGCAGCACGGTACGCAACTCCTCGCGGCTCAGGGCCTGGCTGCTGCTGCCTTCCCGTTCCACGCCCAGTAATCTCAGCAGACCGTTGGCGATCAGGCTCACGCCCCAAACGATAGGCCACATGATATGTTGCAGCGGGGTATAGATATGGGCGGCGGGGAAGGCGATGCGTTCCGGGTGCAGGGCGGCCAGGGTCTTGGGGGTGACCTCGGCGAACAGCAGGATGACCAGGGTCAACAGTACGGTGGCCACCCATAGTCCGTTTTCCCCCAGTTGTCTCAATGCGATGAGGGTGGCGATCTGGGTGATGAGGATGTTCACCAGATTGTTGCCCACCAGGATCATGCCGATCAGCCGGTCGGGCCGGTCCAGCAGTGCCTGGGCCCGCATTGCGCCGCGATGCTTGCCACGCACGAGATGGCGCAGCCGGTAGCGATTCAGGGTCATGAGCCCGGTTTCGGAGCCGGAGAAGAAGGCGGACAGTGCCAGCAGCAGGATCAGTGCGCCGTAGAGTGCGCTTAAGGGGATGGCGTCCAAGCGGGGAGAGCCTCATCGATGGCCATGGGGCCTCATTGTACGGAACCGGGTTTTGAATACCAAAACCGGCCGCTGCCGGTAGTCAGTATTTCCCCAGCAGCAATTCCAGCACCAGCTTGGTGCCGAAGTAGGCCAGCATCAGGAAGCCGAAACCGCTCAGGGTCCAGCGGATGGCCTTGCGGCCGCGCCAGCCGTGGCGTTTGCGCCCCAGCAACAGGCCGGCGAATACCGTCCAGGCCACCAGGGAGAGCACCGTCTTGTGCATCAGGTGTTGGGCAAAAATATCCTCCAGAAACAGTACCCCGGTGAACAGGGACAGGCTCAAGAGAATGAAACCGGTGCCGATCATCTGGAACAGGAGCGCCTCCATGGTCTGGAGGGGTGGCAGCGCGCGCACGAAACCCCCGGGACGGTGGTTGTGCAGCTGGTGGTTCTGGAGCGCCAGCAGCAGGGCCTGGAAGGCCGCCAGGCCGAGGATGCTGTAGGCCAGCACCGAGAGCAGGATGTGGGTCTCGATTTGCCAGGAAAGGCTTTTTTCCACAACCGGTTGGGCTTGATGACTCAGGGAGAGCACGAGGCTGATGGCGGCGATGGGCAGTAGCGCGATACCCAGGTTTTCCACCGGTTTGCGCAGTGCGGCCAGGAGCAGCAGGCCGGCGGTGAGCAGGGCGATCAGGGAAGAGGCATTGAAAAAGCCGAGGTCCAGACCCTTGGCGCCCAGCAGGCTGGGCAGCAGCACGCCGGCATGGAGGACCACGGCCAGGAAGCCCACTGCCAGTGCCCCGCCACGCGGCCAGTGTGCAGTGGGGCCGATCCCGGCGAGGCGTGTGACGAGAATGACGCTGGCCGCGAGGTAGAGCACGATGGCCAGGTTTGCGATCAGCTGAGCATGCATGCCAGGAGAGTCGGTAAGGTCAGGTCAGGGATGGGCATGATGGCATATCGGCCGGGCACATAGAAGGGCTCCGGCAAGGTGGGCGGGAACCGGCCCGGCCGCGAATAAACAGGTACTTGGGGTGTCGCCCCTGGTATCCACACACTGGAATGGCATGGACATACGGATTCTTGGATGCAGCGGGGGTATCGGCGTGGGGCTGGCCACCACCTCCATGGCGATTGACGAGGACATCCTCATTGACGGGGGGACCGGGCTGGGCGAACTCAGCCTGGACGAAATGGCCGCGGTGCGGCACATATTCCTGACCCATTCCCACCTGGATCATATCGCCGGTCTGCCCATGTTGGTGGATTCCATTTTCGAGCGTATTCGCACCCCCATCGTGGTGCATGGTCGCCCCGAAACCCTCGCGGCCCTGCGGGAGCATATCTTCAACTGGGTGGTCTGGCCCGATTTCAGCAAACTGCCCAATGCCGAACGACCGGTGTTGCGTTTCGAGGAGATCCATCCCGGGCAGGTAGTGGAGCTGGAAGGCAGGCGCATTGAGGCCATCGCGGTCAATCATGTGGTGCCCTGCATCGGTTACCGCATCGAGGCCAACGGTAAGGCCTTCGCCTTCAGTGGTGATACCACGACCACCGACCATTTCTGGGAGGTGCTGAATGGCTACGACCAGCTGGACCTGCTGGTGGCCGAATGCGCCTTTCCCAACCGCGAGCTCGAATTGTCGCGCATGGCCTATCATTATTGTCCGCAATTGCTGGCCGCCGATCTGGCCAAGCTGCGTCACCGTCCGCAACTCTATCTCAGTCACCTCAAACCGGGCATGGAGGCACAGATCCTCAGCGAATGCGCGGAAATGATCGAGGGCTTCCCCCTGCGCCTGCTGTCCGGCGGGTGTCGCTTCCAGCTATAATCGGCAGTTCCGGGCGCCTCGTGCCCGCCACCTGACAGCAAGCTGGATCTGCCATGTTCGAAAACCTCTCGGAACGGCTGGGCCGTACTCTCAAGAACCTGCGTGGGCAGGGGCGGCTGAGCGAAGACAATATCAAAGACACCCTGCGGGAAGTGCGCATGGCGCTGCTGGAGGCGGATGTCGCCCTGCCAGTGGTCAAGGAATTCATCGAGCGAGTGCGCGAGCGCGCGATCGGCCATGAGGTGCTGCAAAGCCTGACTCCCGGCCAGGCACTGGTGAAGGTGGTTCATGATGAGCTGGTGCACATCATGGGCGAAGCCAACGACGAACTGCAGCTCAATGTACAGCCACCGGCGGTGGTGCTGATGGCCGGCCTGCAGGGCTCGGGCAAGACAACCAGCACGGCGAAGCTGGCACGTTGGCTCAAGGAGCGGCGCAAGAAGTCGGTCATGGTCACAAGCTGTGATGTGTATCGCCCGGCGGCCATCGAGCAGTTGCGCACCCTGGCCGGCGAGGTGGACGTGGCCTTCTTCCCCAGCCAGGCCGACCAGGATCCGGTCGCCATTGTCCAGGCGGCGCTGGATGCGGCCCGCCGGCAGCATGTGGATGTGCTGATTGTCGATACTGCCGGGCGCCTGCACATCGACGCCGACATGATGCAGGAGATTCAGCGCCTGCACGCTGTCGTGAACCCGGTCGAAACCCTGTTCGTGGTGGACAGTATGACCGGCCAGGATGCCGCCAACACGGCGCGGGCCTTCCACGCGGCCCTGCCGCTCACCGGCGTGGTGCTGACCAAGACCGATGGCGATGCCCGTGGCGGCGCGGCCCTT
>DATHUT010000290.1:0-7227 GCA_035462005.1 Gammaproteobacteria bacterium
GTGATTCATGGGCACCGGCTCCAGTTCCCAGGCATCGGGTGCTCGCCCCCGTTCGTTGCTGACCGGTTCCGCCTGGAAGCGGGGGCGTTCCTGATAACCCGCGGACTCCAGGTGGCCCGCCGCCGTGCAGAAGGCAGCCTCCCCGCTGATGAAATGGTGGCTGGCGGCCAGTCCCATGGCCACCGAGACCCGGGCGGACTGCTGGCTGCGGGAAAAGCGTCGCTTTGGCATCACGCCCCAGGCGAGCATGAGTCGGCGCAGGGTATGTTCCAGGGGGGCGGGAATTGGCTGCTCCTCGGGCAGTGTGGAAAGAGCGGCGCGGATATCCTCGGCCAGCTCGGCGGTGTCCAGGGCGCGGCACAGTACGTCGTTCTCGCCACCCTGGCGCAGGGAGCGGTACATGGGGGGCTCGTCGCTGGCCAGATTGGCCATGAAAAGGCCGGGCTGATGGCCGGGCAGGGCCATGGAAGTCAGGTGGCTGTGTTCCGCCCAGCGCTCCAGCCGGGCCTGTACCTCCTCCGCCTCTCCGTGGCGCATGCGGTAGGGGCAGGCCAGGGCGAGCAGCAGGATCTGCTTGTACAGGGTTTCGATGCTGCTCGGCAGGGCGCCTTCGGGTACGTCCACCGGTACCGGGGTTCGATGCAGGTCCTGGGTCTCGCTGTAGCGATAGAGCTGGTGGATGTCCGACCAGACCCCCTCAGGGTGGGGGGCGTAGGTCTGGTAGGCCTTCAGCAGCAGCTGCGCCAGGCATTGCATTGCGCGATGCAGGCCGGTGGTCAGGGTGCGGGCATCCCGGCGACCGTTGCCGGCCGTTTCTTCCATGACCAGGATCTTGTAGCCATCGCCCAGTTCGCGCAGCAATTCCCGGGCCAGTCGCGCCACCTTGCGGGGTTTGTCGCCGAGGGGAAAGGACTGGCCGATGATGTGTTTCTTCAGCGCCTCCAGCACATAGAAAACCTGGGGTCGCAGCAGTTCCAGGGCCTTGAAACGCTGTGCCGGGGGCAGGCTCTGCTGGCTGAGATCGCCCAGCGCCTCGTAGAGCCGGCGGGCTGTTTCGCCGATATTGACAGTGGGCAGTGTTTCCACCCAACGGGCCACGGCAGTGGGGTTGGCATCGAAGCGGGGTGTTCCCTGGGTTTTGCGCTGTTGTATATGCAGTTGCATGGTTTATGGGGTCGGGTTCCTGGGTCAGGCCGCTCCTGGAGGGACAGGGCGCAATGGATGGCATTCACCATCTAATAGCGTGCGCTGGTCCGGATACTGAAGCAGCAGTATACCAATCCAGGGGGTGAACCGAAGCAGTCGTTTCAGGGTTGCAGCCAGTGTTTGGAGGTGGCGCCCGCTTCCTCGCGGGCCAGGCGCGGCACCAGGTAGCCGGGCAGGCATGCCTGCAGCGCGCGCAGCAGGGTCAGGGCCTCGGCCTCTGGTACCTCGAAATGGGCTGTCCCCGCCACCCGGTCCAGCAGGTGCAGATAGTAGGGCTGCACGCCGGTATCGATCAGGGCCGTGGACAGCTCGGCCAGGGCCGTGACGGTGTCGTTGACCCCCCGTAGCAGGACCGCCTGGTTCAGCAGGTGGGTGCCCGTATTGCGGACTTCCGACAGGGCCTGGTGGACCGGCTCGTCCAGTTCCCGGGCGTGATTGGCATGAATCACCAGCACCCGGGTCAGGCGGCAGTCGGACAGCCAGGCGAGCAGGTCTCCATTCACGCGTTCGGGCAGCACCACGGGCAGGCGGCTGTGGATCCGCAAGCGCTTCAGGTGGGGAATGGCCGCCAGTTCCCGCACCAGCGGGCCCAGGCGCCGATCACTGAGGGACAGGGGGTCGCCGCCACTGAGCAGTACCTCCTCGATGTCCGAATGGCGGCGAATATAGTCCAGGGAGGCCTCCCAGTGGGAGGTGGCGGGGTTGGCCTCGCTGTAGGGGAAGTGGCGCCGGAAACAATAGCGGCAGTGGATGGCGCAGGCCCCGGTAAGGGTGAGCAACACCCGGCCCTGGTACTTGTGCAGCAGTCCCGGCACCGGCATGGCGCCTTGCTCCGCCAGGGGATCGTGGCTAAAACCGGCTGCCGGACGGCCCTCCGCATCCAGGGGCAACACCTGGCGCAGCAACGGGTCATGGGGGTCGCCGACGCGCATGCGGGCAGCGAAACCGCGTGGCACGCGCAGGGGAAATTGCTGCGCGGCCGGGTCCTTGGCGATCTCCAGGTGCTGGTCCAGCTGCAACAGGCGCAACAGCTCCCGGGGATCCTGGATGGCCTGCGCCAGAGCGCGCTGCCAGGGTGGCGTGTGTTGCAGGACGGCGGTTCGGGGTATCATGGGCGCCTTTTCAGACCTGGGCGCCCGTGGCGCAACGAGGGGAAGGTAGTCGATGGCAAGCTATAGCACCAATGAATTCAAGAGTGGCCTGAAGATCATGCTCGATGGAGATCCATGCTCCATCATCGAAAACGAGTTTGTCAAACCCGGCAAGGGCCAGGCCTTCAACCGCGTCAAGATCCGCAACCTCAAGACCGGGCGGGTGGTGGAGCGTACCTTCAAATCCGGGGACAGCGTGGAAGCCGCCGACGTCATGGACCAGGACATGCAGTACCTCTACAACGACGGCGAGTTCTGGCACTTCATGGATCCGAACAGCTTCGAGCAGGTGTCGGCGGGCGAGTCCGCCGTGGCCGATGCCGCCAAGTGGCTCAAGGAGCAGGATACCTGCCTGGTCACCACCTGGAACGGCGCGCCCATCAGTGTAACTCCCCCCAATTTCGTGGTGCTTGCCGTGACCGAAACAGATCCCGGCGTGCGCGGCGACACCTCTGGCGGTGGTGGCAAGCCGGCCACCCTGGAAACCGGCGCCGTTGTGCGCGTGCCACTGTTCATCGACGTGGGCGACCTGCTCAAGGTAGACACCCGCTCCGGCGAGTACGTCTCCCGCGCCAAGGAATAACGACTCCCTGTCATGACGGTGGACTGGCGGCCCGGCGCGTCCCTGGACACCCTGCGTCTGCGTGCCCGAATGCTGGAACGGCTGCGGGATTTCTTTGCGCGGCGTGGGGTGCTGGAAGTGGAAACGCCACTGCTGTCCGTGGCCGCCAGTACCGACCCGGCGCTGGCGAGCTTCTCGACGCCCTACCAGGGGCCGGGCCTGCCTGCCGGCCAGCCGCTCTACCTGCACACCTCCCCCGAGTTTCCCATGAAGCGGCTGCTGGCCGCCGGCAGTGGACCCATCTACCAGGTCGCCCGGGTGTTTCGCGACGGCGAGGCCGGCACTCGCCACAACCCGGAATTCAGCCTGCTGGAATGGTACCGGACCGGCTGGGAGCTGGAATCCCTCATGGACGAGGTGGAGGCGCTGGTGACGGCGCTGCGCGGAGACGCACCGCCACTGCCGGCCACGCGTCGCTATGCCTATCGGGAGTTGTTCCAGGCGTTCCTGGCCATCGATCCCCTGATGGCGACGGTGGAGGAATTGCGCGCCTGCTGCCACCAGGCCGGCATCCAGGCCCCGGACAGCATGCCCGGCGATGAAGTCGATCCCTGGCTGGACCTGCTGCTCAGCCATGCGATCGAACCGCGCCTGGGGCCGGGGCTGGTGTTCCTCTACGACTACCCGGCCAGCCAGGCGGCCCTGGCCCGGGTGCGGCCCGGCTCCCCCCCGCTGGCGGAGCGTTTCGAGCTCTACTGGGACGGGCTGGACCTGGCCAACGGTTTTCATGAACTGGGCGATGCCACGGAGCAGCGCGGCCGCTTCGTGGCCGATAACCACAAACGGGCGGCCCAGGGGCGGCCCCTCATGCCCCTGGACGAACGCCTGCTGGCGGCCCTGGAACAGGGGCTACCCGATTGCAGCGGCGTGGCCCTGGGACTGGACCGGTTGCTGATGCGCCTGGCGGGGCTGGAGCGTATCGACCAGGTGCTGGCCTTCGCCATCGAGCGGGCCTGACAGGAATAGCTATCATGCTGGACAACATTCGCATCGTGCTGGTGAACACCAGCCACCCCGGTAACATCGGCGCCAGCGCCCGGGCCATGAAGACCATGGGCCTCGAGCAGTTGTGGCTGGTGCAGCCGAAGGACTTCCCCCATGCCGAAGCCACGGCGCGCGCCTCCGGTGCCGACGATCTGCTGGCCCGGGCGGTGGTCTGCGATGACCTCGACAGCGCTCTGGCCGGCTGTCGCTGGGTGGTGGGCGCCAGCGCCCGGCTGCGCACCATCACGGTGCCGCCGTTGTTGCCACGGGACTGTGCCCGGCAGGCGCGCCAGGAATGTGAACAGGGCAAGGTAGCGCTGCTGTTCGGGCGCGAACAATCGGGTCTTAGCAACGAGGAACTGGATCGCTGCCATGCCCTGGTGCACATTCCCACCGATGCCGCCTATGGTTCGCTCAACCTGGCGATGGCGGTGCAGGTGCTGGCCTATGAGCTGCGTATGGCATACCTGGATGACGGCTGGCAGCCGCCGCCGGAGATCGGTGAACATACCCCGCTGGCCGAAGTGGGCGAAGTGGAGCGTTTCTATGCTCACCTGGAACAGGCCCTCACGGAGCTGGAGTTCCTCGATCCCGCCAATCCGCGCCAGCTCATGCGCCGCCTGCGACGGCTGTTCAACCGGGTCCGGCTGGACCGAAACGAGGTGAATATCCTGCGTGGCATCCTCAGCGCGGCGCAGCAGGCAAAGGCCGGAAAGCGCCCGTAGGAGTGGCCTCCGGCCGCGAACCGTCCGGGTAGCGCCGGGTCTTTGCGGGCAAAGCCCGCTCCTACGGGTGGACACCTCAGACCTTGTAGGAGCGACCTGTGGCCGCGAACCGGGTGTGTAAGCCAGGCAGGGGTAGCCTGCATTCATGTAAGCCCGGATCGTAGTATCATGTCCGGTCCGCCGGAGCGAACACGGAGAGTCCCCATGTGGGAACGATTGCGCGAAGACATACAGGCCGTCTATGACCGCGACCCCGCGGCACGGACCACGTTCGAGATTCTGACCACTTACCCGGGGGTGCACGCGGTGCTGATGCACCGACTGAGCCACCGCCTGTGGAATGCCGGCTTGCCCTGGCTGGCGCGGGTGCTGTCCAACCTGGCGCGCTGGATCACGGGCATTGAGATCCACCCCGGTGCCACCATCGGCCGGCGCTTTTTCATCGACCATGGCATGGGCGTAGTGATCGGCGAGACGGCGGAGATCGGCGACGATTGCACCCTCTACCATGGCGTCACCCTGGGCGGTACCAGCTGGGACAAAGGCAAGCGTCATCCCACCCTGGGCAGCAACGTGGTCATCGGTGCCGGCGCCAAGGTGCTGGGCCCCATCAACATCGGTGCCGATGCCCGCATCGGCTCCAATGCCGTGGTGCTCAAGGACGTGCCCGTGGGGGCGACCGTGGTGGGTGTGCCGGGCCGCATCGTGGGCGCCGACGCGCACCAGGAGCGGCGCGAGAAGATCGCCCAGAAGCTGGGTTTCGACGCCTATGGCACCACCCAGGACATGCCCGACCCGGTGGCCAACGCCATCAATCGCATGCTCGACCACATCCATGCCATGGACGAGCGCCTGGAAGAGATGTGCAAGGGCATGAAGGCCCTGGGCGCGGAAATCAGCGAGCTGAACCTGCCTGACCTCGGCCCCTGCGAGCTGGGCAGCACGGCGCCCACGGAGCCCCTGGAATCCACTGCGGATGAAGGGGAGGAGAGCCGCCCTAATTCTTGACTGATTTAGTCGGATATGGCATCTTGCACCGATTAGATGCTGCGAGTTCGGATGTAGTTATGAAGCTGACGAGCAAGGGCCGCTACGCGGTCACGGCCATGCTGGACCTGGCCCTCCATGCCCAGAAGGGACCGGTCACCCTCGCGGGGATCTCCGAGCGCCAGGGCATTTCTCTTTCTTACCTGGAGCAGCTGTTCACCCGCCTGCGCAAGCAAGGCCTGGTGACCAGCACCCGTGGTCCCGGTGGCGGCTATTCTCTCAGCCGTCCGGCCCGGGAGCTGATGGTGGCCGACGTGGTGACGGCGGTGGACGAGAACGTGGATGCCACCCGCTGTGGCGGCGATGCCAACTGTCATGGGGGCGAACGCTGCCTGACCCACGACCTGTGGATGGACCTCAGCGACCAGATCCACGGTTTCCTCAGTGGCATCAGCCTGGGCGAACTCATGGAGCGTGGCGGTGTGCGCCAGGTGGCGGAGCGCCAGGATCGCAGGGTGACCGAGGCCGTGGTGAGCGCGCCGGTGAAATCCTCCGCGAGTGCCGTACGCTCCTGAGCGGGCATGGCACATGAATTGCGTCGCCCGCGAGGGCGCGACGAACAACCATTGCATTGCAGGTGTCTGACATGACCGTAAAAACACCCATTTACCTGGACTACAGCGCCACCACCCCGGTGGACCCGCGCGTGGCGGAGAAGATGTGTGCCTGCCTCACCCCGGATGGCAACTTCGGCAACCCGGCATCCCGCTCTCACCGCTTCGGCTGGGACGCCGAGGCCGCCGTGGAAGAGGCGCGCGCCCATGTGGCGGCGCTGGTGAAGGCCGATCCGCGCGAGATCGTGTTCACCAGCGGTGCTACCGAGTCGGACAACCTGGCCATCAAGGGCGCCGCGCATTTCTATCGCAAGAAGGGCACCCACATCGTCACCGTCAAGACCGAGCATAAGGCGGTGTTGGACACCTGCCGCCAGCTGGAGCGCGAGGGCTTCGAAGTGACCTACCTCGACCCCCTGCCCAACGGTCTGTTGGACCATGATGCCTTCCGCACCGCCCTGCGTGACGACACCATCCTGGCCTCGGTCATGCACGTCAACAACGAGATCGGCGTGATCCAGGATATCGCCGCCCTGGGCGCCATCTGCCGTGAACGCGGCGTGGTGTTCCACGTCGATGCGGCCCAGAGCCCCGGCAAGGTGGAGATCGACCTGGAGAATACCCCGGTGGATCTGATGAGCTTCTCGGCCCACAAGATCTATGGCCCCAAGGGCATCGGCGCCCTGTATGTGCGCCGCAAACCACGCATTCGCCTCGAGGCGCAGATGCACGGGGGCGGTCACGAGCGCGGCATGCGCTCCGGTACCCTGGCCACCCACCAGATCGTGGGCATGGGCGAAGCCTTCCGCATCGCCCGCGAGGAGATGGCGGAGGAAAACCGCCGCATCCTCGCGCTGCGCGACAAGCTGTTGAAGGGCTTCCAGGATATCGAGGAGGTCTATGTCAACGGTGACCTGGATCAACGCATCGCCGGTAAC
>DATHUT010000291.1:0-2289 GCA_035462005.1 Gammaproteobacteria bacterium
CAACAACCGCAACCTGCGTACCTTCGAGACGCGCCTGGAAACGACCCTGGATCTGCTGGAGCGTATCCCCGCCGACCGGCTGGTGGTGACCGAGAGCGGGATCCACACCCCGGAGGACGTGGCCCTGATGCGCCGCCACCAAGTGCATGCCTTCCTGGTGGGCGAGGCCTTCATGCGGGCCGATGATCCTGGTGAACGTCTTGCGGAGTTGTTTGGGAAACCTTGAACCGCCAAGAGCGCCAAGAACGCCAAGCGCGCCAAGAAAATCAAAAATACTTAAGAATCTCCGATTAATCCGTCATTCCGGCGAAGGCCAGAATCCATAGGGTTGAAAATCCTGGATCCCGACCTTCGCCGGGATGACGAGAAGCAGATTAATCAGAGGTTTCTTTATTGAATTTCTTGGCGCACTTGGCGTCTTGGAGGTTTAAATAAGGTTTTCCTGGCGACCTCGCGGTTCACACAAGGTTTTCAGCGCGTCCCGAACACCACGATGGTCTTGCCCTTGGCGGTGATCAGGCCCTGTTCCTCCAGGGATTTCAACACCCGTCCTACCATTTCCCGAGAACAACCGACGATGCGGCCGATCTCCTGGCGGGTGATGCGGATCTGCATGCCGTCAGGGTGCGTCATGGCGTCGGGCTGCTTGCACAGGTCCAGCAGGGTGCGGGCCACGCGTCCGGTGACATCCACGAAGGCCAGGTCGCTGACCTTGCGGCTGGTGAGGCGCAGGCGGGCGGCCATCTGCGAGGATAGGGCGAAAAGGATATCTGCATCCTCGGTGGCCAGCTGGCGGAAGCGGCTGTAGCTGATTTCGGCCAGCTCGCATTCGGTCTTGGTGCGTACCCAGGCACTGCGGGTATCGTCACTGAACAGGCCCATCTCGCCGAAGAAGTCCCCCTTGTTGAGGTAGGCGAGCACGATCTCGTGACCATCCTCGTCCTCGATCAGGACCGTGACCGAGCCCTCCAGAATGTAATAGAGCACATCGGGCTTGTCGCCGGCATGGATGATGGCAGTCTTGGAGGGGTAGCGACGCCGGTGGCAGTGCTCCAGGAACCGGTCGATGGAGAGATTGCCGGTGGTCAGCGATTTAGTAATGGCCATGCGTGCCGTGCCCCTTGCTGAATAGAACGCCCCTGGCGCCATACCGCGGCCGGAATGCGCGCCGTACGGGATCCTTCGGCCAGTGTAGGCAAGCCTGAAGGCCCTGTCGAATCCTGGTCGCGTGCAATTGTGATAGGCTTCGCAAAAATCCTCCTGGGGAGCCTTTCATGAAAGCACGGATCAAGTGGGTCGAGGATGCCACCTTCCTGGGTGAGGCCGGCAGTGGCCACGCCCTGGTGATGGACGGGCCACCGGAAAGCGGCGGGCGCAACCTCGGCCCCCGCCCCATGGAGATGCTGTTGCTGGGCATGGGCGGCTGCACGGCCTTCGATGTCATCATGATCCTCAAAAAGGCCCGCCAGCCGGTGACCGACTGCGTGGTGGAACTCAGCGCCGAGCGCGCCGAGCAGGCGCCCAAGGTCTTTACCCGCATCCATGTCCACTTCGTGGTCACGGGCCAGGGCCTGGCGGAAAAGCAGGTGGAACGGGCCGTGCAGCTGTCGGCGGAGAAGTACTGTTCCGCCTCCATCATGCTGGGCAAGGCGGCCGAGATCAGCCACGACTTCGAAATCCGTGTGCCAGGAGAGACGCCATGAAACGACCGGGACCCACCCTGGGCATGCGCCATGTGGCCCTGCACTGCCGGGACCTGGCCGCGACCGAGTATTTCTACGTGGACCTGATGGGCATGACGGTGGAGTGGCGCCCCGACCCGGACAATGTCTACCTGACCTCCGGCAACGACAACCTGGCCCTGCACCGCGCTGCGCCGGGCTTCGATCCCGGTACGGACCAGCAACTCGACCATATCGGTTTCTTCATCGCCACCCCCGAAGCGGTGGATGAATGGTATGCCTTCCTGGACGCCAACGGGGTGGAATTCAAATCCGCGCCGCGCACCCACCGCGACGGCGCGCGCAGCTTCTACTGCAAGGACCCGGAAGGGGTGTCGGTGCAGGTGATCTATCACCCGCCCATCGTCGCGGCCGACCTGCCTCGTCATTCCCGCGAAGGCGGGAATCCAGGGAAGTGATGGTGCAATAAACAGTGGATCCCCGCCTTCGCGGGGATGACGGTAGAAGGGTTTGCACGGCACAGGGTTGAATACAGCTGAACCTGCATACGTGAGGCGTCCAGTCGGTCGCCCATGCGCTCGAGGGCATAGCCCGCGCATATGCGGGA
>DATHUT010000292.1:0-3840 GCA_035462005.1 Gammaproteobacteria bacterium
CGACGCTTCACCTGGATTCCCTGCACCACCGGGCTGTGGGTCTGGAACACACGCTCCACGCCTTCGCCATGGGAAATCTTGCGTACCGTAAAGGCGGAGTTGATGCCACGGTTCCGCTTGGCAATGACGATGCCCTCGAAAGCCTGCAGACGTTCGCGGCTGCCTTCCACCACCTTCACCTGCACGACCACGGTGTCGCCGGGACCGAAATCCGGTATGTCCTTCTTCAGTTGTTCCTGTTCCAGTTCTTTGATGATGTTGCTCATGGTTCGATCCCCACAACGGTAAATCCAGATTGTAAATTAAACTTCGTCAACGCCTGACCCGGTGTACCGGGCCACTCACTTCGACTGCTGGCGAAGGTATTCCGTCAGCAGCGCCTGTTGTTCCTCGTCCAGCTCCAGCAGTTCCAGCAGGTCCGGGCGTCGTTCCCGGGTCCTGCCCAAGGCCTGCTGGCGTCGCCAGCGTTCGATCTCGGCATGGTTGCCACCGAGCAGCACCTCCGGCACCCGCCGGCCAGCGACCTCTTCCGGCCGCGTATAGTGCGGATAATCCAGCAGGCCTTCCATGAAAGAGTCCTGCCCGGCGGAATCCGCGTCACCCAGCGCACCGGGTAACAGCCGTGTCACCGCGTCCGCCAGCACCATGGCCGCCAGCTCACCGCCGCTCAGCACATAGTCGCCAATGGACCATTCCTCGTCGACCTCGGCTTCGATGAGGCGTTCGTCGATGCCCTCGTAGCGACCGGCCACCAGGATCAAGCGGGACCGCCGGGCCAGCTCACGCACCCCGGCCTGGTCCAGCCGTCGCCCCTGGGGCGACAGGTAGATCACCGGCGCCGCCACGTCCGCCTGGCGCGCCGCCCGGATAGCCGCCTGGAGGGGCTCCACCCGCATCACCATGCCGGGGCCGCCGCCATAGGGCCGGTCATCCACGGTGCGATGCCGGTCCCTGGTATAGTCGCGCGGATTCCAGGTTTCCAGTTGCAGCAGGCCCCGCTCGGCGGCCCGGCGCGGGATCCCGTGTTCCGTCAGGGTCTGCACCAGCTCCGGAAACAGGGTGACCACATCAATGCGCATGGGCTCAGTACTCGGGATCCCAGTCCACGTGCAGCTCGCCGGTCTCCAGGTTCACCACCGTGACCACCTCTCCCAGTGCATAGGGTATGAGGCGCTCACGCTCACCCTGGACCACCAGCACATCATTGGCGCCTGTTTCGAGCAGGTGATCCACGACACCCAGTTCCTGGCCGGCGGTGGTGATCACCCGCAGGCCGATGAGATCACGCCAGTAGAATTCCCCGGCCTCGGCGGCCGGCAACTGTTCACGCCGCACCGCGATTTCCACATCCACCCAGCGGGCGGCCTGATCACGATCTTCGCAACCGGCCAGATGCACGATCACACCCTTGCCATGGGCCTTGCCATCCAGCAATTCCACGCTGTGCCAACCGTCCGCCAGCCGCAACTGCCAGGGGTTGTACTCGAGTATATTGGCGCGGGGTTCGGTAAAGGAGTAGATGCGCAACCACCCCTTCACGCCGTACACCCCGGTTATGCGCCCCACCGTCACGCGGGTATCGGGGGTCTCCGCCTTGTCTGCCTGTGTCACCATGAACTCCGGGGACAGCGCGGATTCGGCGCGCCGGCCAGGACAATGCGCCGTCAAGCGGCCTTCTTGCTTTCCTTCAGCAGGCTCGCGACCCGATCGGAGGTCTGCGCGCCCTTGCCAATCCAGTATTCAGCACGTTCCACGTCGATACGCAGGCGTTCTTCCTGGCCCGTGGCAATGGGGTTGAAGAAGCCAATACGCTCGATGTAGCGGCCATCACGACGGTTGCGGCTGTCGGTCACCACCAGATGGTAAAAGGGCCGCTTCTTGGCGCCGCCCCGAGTCATTCGAATGGTCACCATGAAATTCTTTCCTCTATCGAAAATCCACAACAAACCGGCCCGGATTCGGGCCACGGGTAAACGGCGCATTCTACTGGAATTCGTATAAAAGGGAAGCCTTGTGACGGGCTTGCGCCCCGTTTTCACCGGGTTTGGGACATGGAGCGCCGCGCGGTTGGCCGGGTCAGAACTTGTCGAAATTCCTGACAAGGGAAATTTTTCCTTGATTTTCTTCATGGAAATATTATATCTGGTTGTTAATATTGAATTATCTTAAAATCACCCCGGTCTCAATCCTGTTACATGCTGACGAATAATTTTACAAAAAATCTGATGTCAGCGTCGCGGGTGACCCTTCATGACAAATTACACGCGTCAAAACAATGTATTGACATACCTGGCATGGCACTTGCTCTAGTGCAGACAGGTGCCGATACAGACACCAAAGAATAACAAGAGGACTGGAGGAGAACTGGCCGCGTCGCCTTGCACAGAGTCACGGGTCAAGTGCTACAAGCAACCAGAACAACAAAATACGTTGCAGCACCGTTACACGGCAGCCCCCGGGCTGCCGTTTTTATTTCAGAAGGGCAGCCCCGTGGGCATGCGCCCCTTCAAGCCACGCATCATCTTGGCCATGCCACCCTTGGACATCTTTTTCATCATTTTCTGCATCTGCATGAACTGCTTGAGCAGCTTGTTCACATCCTGCACCTGAGTGCCGGACCCCGTGGCGATACGCTTGCGGCGCGAAGCCTTGATGATGTCAGGATGACGGCGTTCCTGGGGCGTCATGGAATTGATCACCGCCACCATGCGATGAAGATCCCGGTCGTTGGCCTGCTCCTTGACACCCTTGGGCAGATTGGCGACACCGGGCAACTTGTCCAGCAGGCTGCTCATGCCCCCCATGCTCAGCATCTGCTGTAGCTGATCGCGGAAATCCTCCAGGTCGAAGCCCTTACCCTTCTGCAGCTTCCTGGCCAGCTTGGCGGCCTTATCCTGATCTACCTGCTGGTGTGCTTCCTCTACCAGGCTGAGCACATCGCCCATGCCGAGGATGCGCGAGGCCACACGGTCGGGATGGAAGGGCTCGAGGGCGGCGGTCTTCTCCCCCACGCCCAGGAACTTGATCGGCTTGCCGGTAATGGCACGGATGGACAGGGCCGCGCCGCCACGGGCATCGCCATCGGTCTTGGTCAGCACCACGCCGGTGAGCGGCAGGGCCGCGTGGAAGGCCCGTGCCGTGTTGGCGGCATCCTGGCCGGTCATACTGTCCACCACGAAAAGGGTCTCGACCGGATTCACGGCAGCGTGCAGACGCTGGATCTCCTGCATCATATCGGCATCGATGTGCAGGCGCCCGGCGGTATCGACGATCAGCACATCCACATGCTGCCGGCGGGCCGCGTCCAGCGCCGCCTGGGCGATGGCGACCGGGTCCTGGTCGGCCTGGCTGGGAAAGAAGGCCACGTCCACCTCGCCGGCCAGGGTGCGCAACTGCTCGATGGCCGCCGGGCGATACACATCACAGCTGGTGACCATGACCGACTTCTTGCGCCGCTCCTTGAGCCAACGTGCAAGCTTCGCCGTGCTGGTGGTCTTGCCCGAGCCCTGCAGGCCGGCCATCAGCACCACCGCCGGTGGCTGTACATTGAGCTGCAACTCGTCGTTGGCTTCGCCCATGATGTGCACCAGCTCATCATGAACCACCTTCACCAGGGCCTGGCCGGGAGTCAGGCTTTGCAGCACCTCATGACCAATTGCCCGCTCCCGCACCCGCTCGATGAATTCCTTGACCACTGGCAGGGCGACATCCGCCTCCAGCAGCGCCATGCGCACTTCCCGCAGGGTGTCCTTGATATTGTCTTCGCTCAGCCGCCCCTGCCCACGCAGGTTCTTGAGGGTACGGCCCAGCCGTTCCGATAGGTTTTCGAACATGGCAGAT
>DATHUT010000293.1:0-4150 GCA_035462005.1 Gammaproteobacteria bacterium
GCGGCAGCCCTGCAGCACCTGGGAGGCACGGGCCGTGTGAAACAGGTAGGAGGCCGCCAGGGTGCTATCATTGCGGCCGGTTTCCGTGAAGGCGGCCACCTGGTCGGCATCCTCCATGATGGCATCGGGCTCCGTTTCACGCGGCAGTGTCCGAGCGCTGAACAGCTCCCTCAGGAAGGTGGGGGCCAGTGACAAGCGTGGTAAATCCATTTTCAGACCTCCATGGACGAGCACGGCCTAGCCTATAGGATTGAGGCCAATTGTCCAGCACCTGCCAGCGGCAGTGCCGGCGTGGGTGGCCAGGAACGGGACCATTGGCAAAATCCTTGTCAATGAATTTTACAATCACTGATCCCAAAGCCGCCCCGGAGTGGGCAATACAAAGTTATAATTTTATTTTTCATATAGTTGTATATCCTGGCACGATGACTGCATTCCTTCGGGCAAGACGGTGAAGGCAGCACCCGGAACAGACCGCCGGCTTCACCAGTTCGAAATATTCGATCATCCAGGTAACCAGGGAGAGCAACAATGAAAAAGACACTGCTTGCAGCAGCATTATTGGCGGTCGGGGGAAGTGCTACAGCGGCTCCCTTCTACCTCGACGTTGGCAGCAACTTCGACGGCCAGATCGCTCCGGCCGGTGACAAGGTGTGTGACACCTGCACCTCCGTAAAAGATGAAATCACCTTCGCGTACGATTCCGACACCACCATCATCGACAACGACATCAGCGGTACCATCAACGCCGGCGACACCATCATCACCGATGGCGGCCTGGCCGTGGGCGGTCTGGCCACCAACCAGATCACCGGCTTCCTGCCCGCCGAAGTCTTCGGCGCCAACAGCGACAATGGCTATGGCAGCGACTGGTTGATGAGCTTCTCGCTGACCGGCTTGACCGGCGTGGTAACCGGCGTGAGCGGTGGCGTACCCCAGTTCGCCTATGGCCCCGGCCTGATCGAACTGTTCATCACCTTCGATGGCATAAGCTTCAACAACTTCATGGACATCAGCGTCACCGGCGGCGGTGCCACCGGCGTGAGCACCATCCTTACCGGTACCGCCGACTTCACCGCCGTGGATGCCGGCTTCAACGACCTGTTCCACTCCGCCAGCTACGACTGCCTGGGTGACGACAGCTTCTTCGCTATCTGGAGCAACTGTGGTGAAGGCGCCGGCGAAATGTTGACCATCAACTTCTTCGCCAGCTTCGATACCAACATCTTCGTCAGTGATTTCACCGACAACGGTGACGGTACCTTCTCGCTGTCCTCCAACCACGATGGCAGCGCCACCTTCGCAGTGCCCGAGCCGAGCACCCTGGCCCTGCTGGGCGGCTCCATGCTCCTGCTGGGTGGAATGGCCCGCCGCAACAAGAAGTCCTGATCTCCGGGCTGACGGGTAGTACCAGGAACGGGCACCGCATGGTGCCCGTTTTTTATGCCTGTCGTATTTATTTCACCTGCGCCAGCAGGCGCTTCACGTACCAGAACATGAAACGCTGCAGGGGGTGGCGGTTGCCGAAGGGGCGCCAGGTCCTGATGAGACGGTTACGGTAGGCATCGAAGTGCAGGCCCCAGGGCGCCGTAACCACCTGGCCACGACCCAGGAGTATTTTCAGCACATTGGTACAGGCCACCCCGGCGGCGATCTCGATCCCCATGGCCGTGGACGGCACTTTCTTCTGCAGGAAATTCACCGAGCTGCGATCCACCAGGTATTTACGCTGCTGTACCGAGGGCGATACGCCGATCACGAACTTGATGATCTGGTCCTCGAAGGAGTAGCCGTCCAGGCAAAAGTATTCCTCGAAACTCATCTTTCCCGGCATGAACACGAGGAAGGCCGTGCCCATGCCCATGGGCGCCGCGGTGATGGTGGGAATCCCTTTCTCGTAGCAACGCGCGAACACGGCGCGGCGGATTTCCAGGGCGAAGATATCCAGACTGTCGACATAGATATCCACCCCGTCCAGGAAATCATCGAGATTCTCCAGACTGATGCCGTCCGGGAAACGGCGAATGTCTAACTCGGGATTGATATCCCGGATCACTCCTTCCATCACCTCCGCCTTGGGTCGACCCCAGGTGGCCATGGAGGCGCCGTACTGGCGATTGAAATTGGGCAGGTCGAAGTCATCCAGGTCAGCGATATTGAACGCCCCGATACCCAACCGGGACAGTACGATGAGATGGCTGCCCCCGACCCCGCCCAGCCCGCCAATGGCGACCCGCTTATGGCGGAGGGCCTCCTGCTCTTCACGGGACACCCAGCCGATATTGCGGGAGAAGGCCTGATGGTAGTCGAAGCGATTCATTACCGTGCCTGTCACTTCAGGGATTCATAGAGGGTGAGGGCCGCATCACGCCCTTCGAATTCCGGGCTGCGCAGGGCCTGTTCCAGTTCGAGCCGAGCCTCACGGTCACGGCCGGTCCGATGCAGGGCAACCGCCGTGTGATAGCGGATCTGCGCCATATGGGGGGCCTTGAGCAAGGCCTCCTGCAAGTACACCAGGCCTTTCTGTTCCTGGTCATTGCGGACCAGGGTCCAGCCGTAGGTATCCAGCACCTCGGGGCGTTCCGGGCTGGACTGGTAGGCCTGCTCGGCATGGCGCAAGGACCGCTTCGGGTCTTCCTCCAGGTACAGCCAGGCCAGGTTGTTGAGGGCGATGACATTGTCGGGCTGCAGCTCCAGCACCTGCTCGTAGTGGGCGGCCGCCGCAGAATGATCCCCCTGACCCTGCAACTCCATGGCCGCGCGCAAGCGCACCGCACCGTCACGGGGCTGCTGTTGCAGCCAGGATTCCAACAGCCCGGCCGCTTCCTCGATGGCGCCCGCATCCTTAAGTAACTGGTGGTAGCGCAGCAGGCGTGCCTGGGAGGGATCACGGCCATAGGCCGCGCCGGCGCTGGCGGCGGCGGACCTGTGGTCGCCTTCCCTGACCAGCAGCTCGGCCTGCAGGGCGTGCCCCCAGGGCAGCTCGGCCCGTTCTTCCAGCAGCTGCGCAGTATAGGTACGCGCAGCTTCCACCTCCCCGGCTTCCAGGTGAAGGCTGCCCAGGCTGAACAGGGCACCCGTATGCCCGGCCTCGAGATCCAGTACCTTGCGGAAGGACTTGCGAGCCAGGTCGAGATTCCCCTGCTTGACCGCCGCGCTACCCAGCAGGTAGTGGGCCTGCGCATTTTCCGGCCGCAATTCCGCCAGGCGCCGGAAGGTGGAGACGCCCGCGGCGCTGGAATCCGTGGCCATTTGTGCCAAACCCAGTACCCGCAGGGCATCGGGCTGGGCGGGCTGATGTTCACTCAGGGCACGCGCCACCTCCAGGGCCTTGAGGGGCTGATTGCCCTGCAGGTAGTGCTCCGCCAGCAGCACACTCGGCTTCACCGCCTGGGGATGGTGTTTGCGGGCCCGCTCCAGCCAGCGTTCCACCTGGTCACGCTGGCCCTGCAGGTAGGCAAGGTCCGTCATGCCGTAATGGGCATCGAGGTTGTTTTCGTTCGCCGCCAGCACTTCCTGGAAGCGGCCACGGGCCTGTTCCAGCTCTCCCCCGGCCATGTCCATGCGCGCCAGGTTAAGCAGCGCAGGTGGGAAACCCGGCTGCTTGTCCAGGGCGTGGTTGAAGGCCTTGCGGGCCGCCTCGGTATCGCCCTTTTGCAAGTGTACGGCACCGAGGAGGTTATGGGGCATGGGATCATCGGGTCGCTTGGCCTGCAGGTTTTGCGCCGCAGCCAATGCCTTGTCCAGCTCTCCGTTGTTCAGGTAGGTGACCACCAGCAGGATATCCGCCTGCCATAGTCCCCGGTCAAGATTTACCGCCCCCTCGAGATCATCGGCGGCCTGGTGCGTATCCCCTGCCAATATGTGTCCAATCGCCATTTTGGTTTGTATGGCCGCGACATCGGGCGCCAATTCCGAGGCACGACGCAGATACTCCAATCCCTGGTTGCTGTCCCCGCGTTCCAGATAGGCGCTGCCGAGCATGGCCAATAACAGGGCATCCTCGGGGACCCGGGCGGCCGTGGCCTCGAGCAGGTCGATGGCGGCATCCACCTCACGGTTCTGCAGCAAGGCGGCCGCCAGCAGTTTCGCGGCCGGCACATGCTCGGGATGGCCGGTCACGAAGGGGCGCAAATGCTGGATGGCCTGG